>NZ_JBCNMA010000024.1:0-44124 GCF_039595165.1 Sphingomonas sp. | reverse complement strand
GATCGCGGGGGCGACATGCTCGCGCACCTGCTCGCTCATGTCGCGCACCAGCGCGCGGAACACCGCGTCCTTCGAATCGAAATAGGTGTAGAAGCTGCCGAGCGCGACGCCGGCGCGGCGCGTGATCCCGCTGATCGAGCCTTCGTGAAAGCCCTTTTCGCCGAACTCGGCGGCGGCGGCGTCGAGGATCGTGCGCAAGGTGCGGCGGCCGCGCGCGGTGCGCGGTTCCTTGCCCTCGCTCGCCGCGCCTTCGCTCTTCGCGACCATCCCCGCCCCGACTGTGGCTGCCGTGCCACGATTCTGCGTCATTCGCGCCTCTCCCGCATCCGGAAGTTGAAACCCGGTTCAGGTTTCACTATAGCGTCCTCCAACGTCTTACAAGCCGTGGGAGCGCCGCGGCTGCAATCTGGGGAGGAAGCCTTGATGCTACGCCTGATTCCGTCTGCCCGCACGCTTCTCGGCACGGGTGCCGCATTGGGCGCGCTCGTCGCCATGCCCGCGCTCGCGCAGGACGCGCCGGCCGATACCGCCGCGGCCGAGGAAGAGGCCGCACCGGGCGAGATCGTCGTCACCGCGCGCCGCCGCGAGGAAAGCCTGCTCGACGTGCCGATCGCGGTGACCGCCTATAGCGGTGCGCAGCTCGAGGCGGCGGGCGCGATCGACGTCACCGACATCGCCGCGACCACCCCCAACGTCACGCTCGAAGTGTCGCGCGGCACCAACAACACGCTCTCCGCCTTCATCCGCGGCGTCGGCCAGCAGGACCCGGTCGCGGGCTTCGAGGCGGGCGTCGGCATCTATCTCGACGATGTCTATCTCAACCGCCCGCAGGCGGCGGTGATGGACATCTACGACGTCGAGCGGATCGAGGTGCTGCGCGGGCCGCAGGGCACGCTCTATGGCCGCAACACGATCGGCGGCGCGGTCAAGTACGTCACCAGGCGGCTCGGCAACACGCCCACGCTCAAGATCAAGGGCACTTACGGCAGCTATGACCAGGCCGACGGCGTCATCAGCGGCAGCCTGCCGATCGGCGACGGCACCGTGCGGATCGGCGCGGCGGCGGCGCGGCTGTCGCGCGGCGGCTTCGGCGAGAACCTGACCACCGGCCTCGAGAATTACAACAAGGACATCTGGGCGGCGCGCGGGACGATCGAGATCGTGCCGAGCGACGAGGCGTTCGTGCGCATCACCGGCGACTACACCAAGGACAAGAGCAACCCGCGCGGTGGTCACCGCCTGATCCCGTCGCTCGCCACCGGCGCGCCGGTGCTCGGCAACGTCTATGACAGCCGCGGCGGCCTCGTCGCGCCGGCGCAGGATGTGGAGGCCTGGGGCTTCTCCGGCCTGCTCGAGTTCCGCCCGGCCGAGTGGCTCACCTTCCGTGCGATCACCGGCTATCGCAAGGACGACAGCTCGACCCCGATCGACTTCGACGCGCTGCCAGCGGTCGATGTCGACGTGCCAGCCTTCTACAACAACGAGCAGCTCAGCCAGGAAATCCAGTTCCTGATCGATACCGGCGATTTCAACGGTCTGATCGGCGGCTATTGGCTCGACGCCAAGGCGCGCACCGTGTTCGACGTGCGTACCCCGGGCACCGTCACCGCGCTGACCTTTGGCGAGGTCGAGACCAAGACCGGCGCGATATTCGGCGACTTCACCTACGACATCGGCAAGATCAGCCTGTCGGTCGGCGGGCGCTACACCTGGGACCGCCGCGAATCGATCGTCCAGCGCAACGTCTATCTCGGGAGCTCGCCCTTCTTCGGCGGCACCACCGCGCCGATCCTCCGCCAGACCGATTTCCGCGGCAAGGCCGACTTCAGCAAGTTCACCCCGCGCGCCTCGATCAGCTTCAAGCCGACGCCGGATCACACGATCTACGCCTCCTATTCGAAGGGCTTCAAGGGGGGCGGCTTCGACCCGCGCGGCGTCGGCATCTCGGCGCCCGATCTCAACGGCAACGGCGTCGGCGGCGCCGGTGGCGACCAGGAGGACATCTACAACTTCCTGTCGTTCGATCCCGAGACGGTCGACAGCTATGAAGCGGGCTGGAAGGCGTCGCTGTTCGACCGCCGCCTGACCTTCGCGCTGGCCGGCTTCTATGCCGAGTACAAGGACGTTCAGGTGCCGGGCTCGGTCGGCGTCACCGCCGGGGGGATCACCACCTTCGCCGGCATCACCACCAATGCCGGCAAGGCCGAGTTCAAGGGCGTGGAGTTCGAGGGCAATCTCGTCGCGGCGCGCGATTTCGGCACCGCGGGCGGCACGCTCAACCTCGGCTGGTCGCTCGGCTATCTCGATGCCAAGTACAAGCAGTTCATCGACGCGCGCGGCATCGACGTTGCGGACCGCCGCAAGATCCAGAACACCCCCGACTGGACCGCGTCGGGCACGATCGCCTACACCGCGCCGGTCGGCGACGGCTCGGTCAACTTCAACACCACCTTGTCCTATCGCGGCGATAGCCAGCAGTTCGAGTTGAAGACGCCGGGCCTCGACCAGCCGGGCTATGCGCTGTGGGACGCGAACCTGGTGTGGGACATCAACGAGACCTTCTCGATCGGCGTCCATGGCCGCAACCTGACCGACAAGCGCTACATCGTCGCGGGCTACAACTTCCTGCGTCAGAACCCCGACACCGGCCAGTTCATCCTGGCGAACGGGCAGCCGGGGATCAGCTCGACGCTGGGCGCCGAGGGCGTGCTCACCGCCTATTACGGCAACCCGCGCCAGGTGTTCGTCAGCGGCACGGTGAAGTTCTAGGGTCTGGCAAGTTCTGATCGCGTTTTGAATAACGGTTTGGCAGACTGACTTGGCCGGGCGCTCGCAGCGGGCGTCCGGCCAACGCATTTTCGAAGGGGAGGGACGGATGGCACAGAGCGGCACGCCACAAGCAGGCCATGGCACGCCCGGCTATCGCGCGCTGGTGCTCGCGATGCTGCTGCTGGTCTATACCTTCAACTTCCTCGACCGGCAGATCCTCGGCATCCTCGTCGCGCCGATCAAGGCGGACCTCCAGCTCACCGACACGCAGCTCGGCGCGCTCGGCGGGATCGCCTTCGCCTTTCTCTATTCGACTCTCGGCGTGCCGCTCGCGCTGCTCGCCGACCGCACCAGCCGCACCTGGGTGGTCACTGCGTCGCTCACCGTGTGGAGCGGGTTCACCGCCTTGTGCGGCCTCGCCACCGGCTTCTGGAGCCTGTTTCTCTCGCGCATCGGCGTCGGCGTGGGCGAGGCCGGCGGCGTCGCGCCCTCCTATGCGATCATCGCCGACTATTTCCCGCCCGAACAACGCGCGCGGGCGCTCGCCATCTATTCGCTCGGCATCCCGATCGGTCTCGCCTCGGGTACCTTGCTCGGCGCGTGGATCGCCGCGACCGTCGACTGGCGCGCGGCGTTCATCGTCGTCGGCCTCGCCGGCGTCGTCATCGCCCCGGTCTTCCGCCTCGTCGTCAAGGAGCCGCCGCGCCCCGCCACCACCGCCGAACGCGTGCCGCTCGGCGAGGTGTTCGGCATCCTCGCAAGGAAGCGGAGCTTCTGGCTGATGGCGTTTGCCGCCGGGTTCAGCTCGATGTGCGGCTATGGCCTCGCCTTCTGGGCGCCGTCGGTGCTGATCCGCAGCTTCGGCCTCGACCTGCGCACGACCGCCTTGTTCTTCGGGTCGGTGCTGCTGGTCGGCGGCACGATCGGCGTGTTCATGGGCGGCTGGCTCGCCGACCGGCTGGGGCAGGGCGACCGCGGCGTCTATGCCAAGCTGCCCGCCGTCGCGTGGCTGATCACCGTGCCGCTGTTCGCCGGCGCGTTCCTGACGAACAACGTGACGCTCGCTTGGTTCCTGTTCCTGATCCCCAACGGGCTCAACATCCTGTGGCTCGGCCCGGTCACCACCGCGGTCCAGCACCTTGTCCCGCCGCACATGCGCGCGACGGCGAGCGCGAGCTTCCTCTTGATCAACAATCTGATCGGGCTCGGTGCGGGTTCCTGGGTGATGGGTGCGATGTCGGACGCGATGACCGCGAGCTACGGCAACGAAGCGCTGCGCTACGCGGCGGTGAGCGCGCTCAGCTTCTACCTGGTCGCCGCGGTGCTGATGCTGCTGGCGGTCAAGCCCCTGCGCGGCGACTGGGTGAAGGAGGCGGCCTAGCCCGGCCGCCGCATCCCCTTGGTGCGGCTGGTGAGGTGCCAGTCGCGGCACAAGGCGCAGCGATAGACGCGCAGCGTGATCCGCGCGTCGCGCGCCACCTGCATCGCTTCCTCTTCGGTCCGGAACCGCCGCTTGCGCGCGCAGATTCCGGGCCGCGTCTTCATCAGCGCTCGCGCGTCGCCATGAACTTCACCCTGGAATAGCGGTCGGCGACATAGCCGACTTCCCAGGCCGACTTGGCGAGGAACACCGGGTTGCCGTCGCGATCCTTGGCCATTGCGGTGCGATTGAGGTCCATGAATTCCTTCACGTCGCCCGCCTCGCCGCCGATCCAGCGCGCGGTGTCGAACGGCGCCGGCTCGAGCACCGCGCCGACTTTGTACTCGGCGTCGAGGCGCGAGAGCAGCACGTCGAGCTGGAGCTGGCCGACCACGCCGATGATCCAGTTCGACCCGATCTCGGGATAGAAGACCTGGATCACGCCCTCTTCGGAGAGGTCGTCGAGCGCCTTGCGCAGCTGCTTGGTCTTGGTCGGGTCCTTGAGCTGCACGCGGCGCAGGATCTCCGGCGCGAAATTGGGCAGGCCGGTGAAGCGGATGCCGGCCTTCTCGCTCAGCGTGTCGCCGACGCGCAGCGTGCCGTGGTTGGGGATGCCGATGATGTCGCCGGGGAAAGCTTCGTCGGCCAGCTCGCGTTGCTGCGCGAAGAACATGATCGGCGAGTGGATCGCGATCGGTTTGCCATGGCCCGAGGGGGTGAGCTTCATGCCGCGCTTGAAGGTACCCGAAACCAGCCGCATGAACGCGATGCGGTCGCGGTGCTTGGGATCCATGTTCGCCTGCACCTTGAACACGAAGCCGGTGACTTCGCTGTTGTCGGGCGAGACCGGCGCGGGCTCGGCGGGGAGCGCATGCGGCGGCGGCGCGTGGCGCGCGATCGCGTCGATCAGCGAATCGACCCCGAATTCCTTGAGCGCCGAGCCGAAATAGACCGGGGTGAGGTCGCCGTTGCGATACGCTTCGCCGTCGAACGACGCATAGCCCGCCAACGCCAGCTCGGCGTCCTCGCGCAGCTTGGCGAGGTTCTGTTCGCTGACGATCGCGTCGAGCTGCGGATCGTCGAGGCCGCTGGTCTGCACTACCTTGCCCTGGAATTCGCGGCTGTCGCCCTCGGGGAGCAGCAGGCGGTCGGCGACGAGGTCGTACACCCCCTCGAACGTGCCGCCCATGCCGACCGGCCAGGTCATCGGCGCGACGTCGAGCTGAAGCAGCTCGGCGATCTCGTCGAGCGTCTCGAACACCTCGCGGCCCTCGCGGTCGACCTTGTTGACGAAGGTGATGATCGGCACGTTCCTGAGGCGGCACACCTCGAACAGCTTGCGCGTCTGGCTCTCGATGCCCTTGGCGACGTCGATCACCATGACGGCCGAATCGACCGCGGTCAGCGTGCGGTAGGTATCTTCCGAGAAATCCTCGTGGCCCGGCGTGTCGAGCAGGTTGAAGGTCACCCCGTCGCGCTCGAAGGTCATCACCGACGAGGTCACCGAGATGCCGCGCTGCTGCTCGATCTTCATCCAGTCCGATCGCGCGCGCCGCGCGGCGCCGCGCGCCTTGACCTCGCCGGCGAGATGGATCGCACCGCCGAACAGCAGCAGCTTCTCGGTCAGCGTGGTCTTGCCGGCGTCGGGGTGGGAGATGATCGCGAAGGTGCGGCGACCAGGAATCACATTCTCGGGCATCGCGGCCCTCTAGCGGCAAGTGGCCCGCGAATCGAGCGTTTCGCGATTGGAAACGATCGCTTTCGAACGTTGCACTTTGAGCGACTCGGACGGAAGCGTAACGGTGCCGCCACGCCACGTGTCCCGCGAGGCGATCCAGCCAAGGATGCGAGCCATGAGCACCATCACCACCAGCGACGGCACCGAGATCTTCTACAAGGATTGGGGTCCGCGCGACGCGACGCCGATCGTCTTCCACCATGGCTGGCCGCTCAGCGCGGACGACTGGGACAACCAGATGCTGTTCTTCTTGGCACGCGGCTATCGCGTGATCGCGCACGACCGCCGCGGGCACGGCCGATCGTCGCAGACCTGGGAAGGCAATGAGATGGACACCTATGCCGCCGATGTCGCGGCGCTGGTCAAGGCGCTCGACCTCAAGGGCGCGATCCATGTCGGCCATTCGACCGGCGGCGGCGAGGTGGCGCATTACGTAGCCCGCGCCGAGCCGGGGCGCGTCGCCAAGGCGGTGCTGATCGGCGCGGTGCCGCCGGTGATGGTCAGGAAAGACAGCAATCCCGAGGGCCTGCCGCTCGAGGTGTTCGACGGCCTGCGCGAGGCGCTCCTCGCCAACCGCGCGCAATTCTACATCGATCTGCCCACCGGACCCTTCTACGGCTTCAACCGCGAGGGCGCGAAGGTCAGCCAGGGGCTGATCGACAATTGGTGGCGCCAGGGCATGATCGGCGGCGCCAAGGCGCATTACGACTGCATCAAGGCGTTCAGCGAGACCGACTTCACCGAGGATCTGAAGGCGATCGAGGTGCCGGTGCTGGTGATGCACGGCACCGACGACCAGATCGTGCCCTATCACGATTCGGCGCCGAAGGCGGTCGAGCTGCTCCGCAACGGCACGCTCAAGACCTATGAGGGCCTGCCCCACGGCATGTGCGCGACGCATCCCGAGGTGGTGAACCCCGACCTGCTCGCCTTCATCGAAAGCTGAGGACGGCGGCGGCGGGTTTCGGCCCCGCCGCCTTGGTTCAGCCGCGCACCGGTCCGTCGGGCGCTGGCGGCATGAATTGCGGAACGCCGCGGGCGTCGAAGCGCACATGTTCCGCCCGGGCATGGCGATTGGGATCGAACAGCGGATTGCCCTTGATCTCGCGATAGTCGCGCGCGTGATAGACGATCACCGGCCGTCCCGCGGCGTCGGTCGTGAAGCTGTTATGGCCCGGCCCGAACACGCCCGCCGCCGCGTCGGTCGCGAGCACCGGCACCGGCGACTTGGTCCACGACGCCGCGTCCATCAGGTCGGCGCCGGCCGCGGCGCTGAGCATCCCCATGCAGTAGCGCGCGTCGGTGGCGCTCGCCGAATAAGTGAGGAACAGCCGCCCGCCATGCGCGAGCAGCGCGGGTCCTTCATTGACCTTGTAGCCCTGCACTTCCCAGTCGAGCTCGGGGACGGTCAGCCGCACCGGCGGCCGCGCCAGCGTGGTCGGCGTGGCGAGCGGGGCGAGGTAGAGGTTGCTGTTGGTCTTGATCCCCGGCTCGGCCTGCGCCCAGCACAGATAGCGCGTGCCGCGATGCTCGAAGCTGGTCGCGTCGAGCGCGAAGCTGTCCCACGGCGTCTCGAGCTGGCCGAGCAAGGTCCAGCGCGCCGCCATCGGATCGGGGTCGGCGCTCGCCAGCACATAGGTGCGGATGCGGAACTTCTCGTCGCCGTCGCCCGCGGCGAAATAGACGTGCCAGCGCCCGTCGAAGCGGTGCAGCTCGGGTGCCCAGATATAGCCCGCCATCCGCCCGCTTACCGGCCGGCGCCACAGCACCGCCTCGGTGGCGTCGGCCAGGCCAGCGAGCGTCGCCGCGCGGCGCAGCACGATCCGGTCATATTCGGGGACCGACGCGGTGAAATAATAGCTTCCGCGATGGCGCGTGACGTGCGGGTCGGCGCGCTGGCGCACCAGCGGGTTGGTCCAGCCCTCGCGCGTTCCGCCCGCCCCGCGCGCCGCACAGCCCCCCGCGACGAAGCCCAGTGGCATCGCCGCAGCGGCGGCGATCAGGGTACGGCGGGGGAGCATCGCGTCGGTCATGGGCGCTCCGATGGTCAGGGCTGCAGCGTCACCCGCATGGCATAGGTTCGCCGTTCGCCGGGCGCCAGCCGCTCGATGCCCGGCTTGTCCCGGATCTCGCCGGCGAAGCCGATGGGATCGGCATGGCCCTGCCACGGCTCGACGCAGATGAAGCGCGCGCCCGGCTTGGTCCAGATCGCCAGCGTCGGCATGTCCGCAAAGGCGATGTCGAGCTGCGGGCCGGTCTTCCCGCCATAGCGCAGCGCTCGGCTGGCCGGCGCTTCCCACACCAGCGCATCTTGCGCGAACAGCTCGTCGCGCAGCCATAGCGTGTCGCCCTCGACCGGCGTGTCGCGTTCCGGCGCGCCGATCAGCCCGCTCTCGATCCGGTTGAGCCTGGCAGGCTCGTCCCGCGCGAAGACGATGCGATGGTCCTCCTTGGCGCCGCCGCCGGGCAGCGGCCAGGCGAAGGCCGGGTGGAAGCCGAAGCTTGCGGGCATGTCGCGCGAGTCACGGTTGGTGACGGCCACGTCCATCGCCAGCGTCGCGCCGTCGAGGGCGAACATGGCATCGAGCGCGAAGGCAAAGGGATAGACCAGCCGGGTCTCGGCATCATCCTCGAGCCGGAACAGCGCCCGATCCGCCGCCTGCTCGACCACCGCGAATTCCCGCCGCCGCGCGAAGCCGTGCTGAGGCAAAGCATATTCCTTGCCGTCGAGCCGGTAGACGCCGCCATTGAGCGCGCCCACGATCGGGAACAGCAGCGGCGCGCGACCCGTCCAATAGGCGGGGTCGGCATCGGTCATCAGCTCGCGGCCGGCGGCATCGGTCAGGCTGGAAAGCTCCGCGCCGAGCGGGGCGATCCGTGCCCTGAGCGTGTCGTTGGCGATTTCGATCATCAGTCGCGGTCGGGCGCGCCGAGCGGGAAATAATGACGGAACGGCCGGGCTTCCTCGATCGCCCGGGCGAAGCTCGGCCGTGCGCTGAGCCGGGCGCGATAGGCGCGCAGCGCGGCATGCTCGGCCGGGACCGGATGCACCCAATCGGCGTAGAAGAGCGAAGGGCCCGCAGCGCAGTCGGCCAGCCCGAACTCGAACGCGGCCCATTGCCGGCCCGCCATATGCGCGTCGAGCCAGCCATAGGCCTTGTCGAGCGTCGCGCGCGCTTCGGCGACGCCGTGCGGGTCCTTGGCGTCCGCCGGCCGCATCGCGTCGCCGACGATCTTCTGCAGCGGCGTCATCACATAATTGTCGAAGACGCGGTCGAGCAGCCGCGCCTCGATCCCGCCGGCCAGGAAATGCGGCGCGACGTGCTCGATGATGATGCTCGCCTCGGGCAGCGTCCAGTCGCCGTCGACCAGCACCGGGAAGCGCTTGAGCGGCCACAGCGCCTTGAACTCGGCGTTCACCGCGGGGTCGGGTCCGACGACGCGGAACTCGAACGCGGTCACGGTCTCGTACAGCGCGATCAGCGCCTTCTGGCAATAGGAGGAGAAAGGATGGCCGTAGAGGATCATTGCGCGTCCCGATGTACCGCGAAGCCGGCAAACGACTGATTGACCGGCATCATTTCCATCACGTTGATGTTGAGATGCGGCGGGAGCGAAGCGACCCACAGGATCATCGCGGCGATGTCCTCGGACGTCATCGGGTTCGCGCCGCCATAGAGCTTGTCCGAGGCTTCCTGGCTGCCGGTGCGCACCAGCGTGAACTCGGTCTCGGCCATGCCCGGCTCGATCGAGGTGACGCGCACCCCGGTGCCGGCGAGGTCCGAGCGCAGCGACAGGCTGAACTGGTGCACGAACGCCTTGGTCCCGCCATAGACGTTGGCGCCGAGATAGGGGTAGGTCGCGGCGACCGAGGACAGGTTGATGATCGCGCCGCGACGCTCGACCAGGGTCGGCAGCAGCTTGTGGGTGATCTCGACCAGCGCGGTGACGTTGGTGTCGATCATCACCCGCCAATTGTCGAGCGAAGCCTCCTGCGCCTTCTCGGTCCCCCGCGCGAGGCCGGCATTGTTGACCAGCAGGTCGATGCCGCGGAACGCCTCGGGCAGCGTGTCGAGCGCGGCGTCGCGCGCGGCTTCGTCGCGAATGTCGAACACGGCCGGGTGGAATCTGTCGTCGCCGAGCTCGGCCTGGAGCGCCTCGAGCCGGTCGGCGCGCCGCCCGGTCCCGATCACGCGCCAGCCGGCGGCGGTGAAGGCGCGCGATGCGGCCGCGCCGAAGCCCGATGTCGCGCCGGTGATGAGTGCGGTCTTCATGCCGTTCCTTTCTTCGTCATCCCGGCCCCGTGCCGGGATCCACCGCGCGTCGGCCGGCGCGGATCAGGTTCCTGTTCATCGCTCACGGCAGCGTGGATCCCGGCACGGGGCCGGGATGGCGGGTCGGGTCAGCCTCTCAGCACCCCGCCCAGTTTCGCCGCCGCGGCGACGACCTTGTCCGCCACCGCCTTGATCTCGGCGTCGGTGAAGCTCTTCTCGCCGGGCTGCAGCGTCACCTCCACCGCGAGGCTCTTGCTGCCCTCCTCGACGCCGGCGCCGGTGAACAGGTCGAACAGCCGCGCATCGGTGATCGTGGCCTTGTCCGCGCCCTTGACCGCGCGGACGAGGTCGCCCGCCGCCAGCCCGGCCGGCACGATGAAGGCGAAGTCGCGCGTCACCGCCTGCAGCGCGGGCGGCGTATAGGGCGCACGCATGAAGCCCGTCGCGCGCTTGGCGGGAATCGCGTCGAGGAAGATCTCGACCGCCGCGACCGGGCCGTCGAGGTCGAACCGCTTGAGCAATGCCGGATGCAGCATGCCGAAGGCGGCAAGCATGGTCTTGGGACCGAGCCGCAAGGTCGCGGACTGGCCCGGATGCCAGGCATCGCCGGCCTCACCCATCACCCGCAGATTGCCGACCGGCGCGCCCGCGGCCTCGAGCAGCGCCAGCGCCTCGGCCTTGGCGGCATAGGCGGTGAAGGGCTGCGCCTTGCCGCTCGCCCAGCCGCGTGGCGTCGCGTCGCCCGCCAGCACCGCGGTGAGCGTCAGCTTCTCGGCGTCCGCGAGATAGCGGCGGCCGATCTCGAACAGGCGCACGCTCGTCGCGCCGCGCTTGAGGTTGCGCCCCGCCGCCATCAGCAGGCCGGGGAGCAGCGAGGGGCGCATGACCTTCAAGTCCTCGCTGATCGGATTGGCGAGGGTCCAGGCGCCGCCGCCGAAGGGCGCGGCTTCCGGCTCGGCGATGAAGCTCCACGTCACCGCTTCGTTGAGCCCCCGCGCCGCCGCGGTGCGGCGCATGCGGCGCTCGAGCTTCTGCTCGGGCGTCGCGGTGGGCTTGGCGACGCCGGCCTCGCACGGCAGCGGGGTCGAGGGCACCTTGTCGATGCCCTCGATGCGGATCACTTCCTCGACCAGGTCGGCGGGGCCGTCGACGTCACGACGCCAGCTCGGCGCGGTGACGCGGAAGGCGTCGAAGCCTTGGGCAAGCTCGACCGGATCGCCATTCGCATCGAGCGGCTCGACGGTGAAACCGAGCGATTCGAGAATGTCCTTCTGGCGTTCGGCCGGGATGGCGAGACCGCCGAGCGTCTCGGCCAGCGCGGGATCGTAGCCGAGCGTCAGCCCGACCTGCGGCGGCGTGCCCGCGCGCGTGACCCCGCTCGCCGTCCCGCCGCACAGCTCGACCACCAGCCGCGTCGCGATGGCGAGCCCGTCGTCGAGGAACGCCGGATCGACCCCCCGCTCGAAGCGCGAGCGCGCGTCCGAGGTCAGCATCAGCTTCTGCCCGGTACGCGCGATATGCTCCGGATCGAAATAGGCGCATTCGATCAGCACGTCGGTGGTGCTCTCGGAGCAGCCCGATTCCTCGCCGCCCATGATCCCGCCGATGTCGTGGACCGCCACGTCGTCGGCGATCACGGTCATCGTCGCGTCGAGCGTATAGGTCTTGCCGTTGAGCGCCAGCACCTGCTCGCCGTCCCTGGCCTTGCGCGCGACGAGGCTGCCGCTGAGCTTGGCGCGGTCGTAGACGTGGAGCGGCCGGCCGAGATCGACGCTCACATAGTTGGTGATGTCGACCAGCGCGCTGATCGGCTTCTGCCCGATCGCCTTCAGGCGCGCCTGCATCCATTCGGGCGAGGCGCCGTTGACGACTCCGCTCACCGACTGGCCGTAGAAGGCCGGGCAGCCCTCGGGGTCGAGCGTCGCGACGTCGGGCCCCGGGCCTTCGCCCGCCACCGGCTCGACCGCGAGCGGCTTGAGCGTCCCCAGCCCCGCCGCGGCGAGGTCGCGCGCGATGCCGCGCACGCCCATGCAGTCCGGCCGGTTGGGGGTGATCGACACGTCGAACACCGGGTCGTTGAGCCCCGCATAATCGGGGAAGCTCGTGCCGACCGGCGCGTCCTCGGGCAGCTCGATGATCCCGTCATGATCGTCGCCGAGCTCGAGCTCGCGGCTCGAGCACATCATGCCGTTCGAATCGACGCCACGCACCGCGGCGACCTTGAGCACCATGCCGTTGGCGGGGACGGTCGCCCCGGGGAGCCCAAGCACGCCGACGAGGCCCGCGCGCGCATTGGGAGCGCCGCACACGACCTGGAGGGGCACGCCGTCCCCGGTGTCGACGGTCAGCACCTGCAGCTTGTCGGCCTGCGGATGGCGCTCGGCGGTGAGCACCTTCGCGACGCGGAACGCCGCGAGCTTCTCGCCCGGATTCTCGATGCCCTCGACCTCCAGCCCGATGCGGGTCAGCGCCGCGTCGATCTGGTCGAGCGTCGCGTCGGTGTCGAGATGCTCCTTGAGCCAGGACAGGGTGAACTTCATGCGCCGACTCCTCCCGACAGCGTGGGCACGTCGAGCGCCGAGAAGCCGTAATGCCTGAGCCAGCGCAGGTCGCCGTCGAAGAAGGCGCGCAGATCGTCCATCCCGTATTTGAGCATCGCCAGGCGATCGATCCCGCAGCCGAAGGCGAAGCCCTGCCACTGGTCGGGGTCATAGCCGCCGGCTTCGATCACCTTGCGGTGGACCATGCCGCTGCCGAGCACCTCCATCCAGCCTTCGGACCCGCCGATCACGCGCTTGCCGTTGACGATCGAGAAGCCGACATCGACCTCCGCCGACGGCTCGGTGAAGGGAAAGTAGCTGGGCCGAAGCCGCAGCACGATGTCGTCGCGCTCGAAGAACGCCTTGAGGAAGGTCTCGAGCGTCCATTTGAGGTGGCCGAGCGTGATGCCCTTGTCGATCACCAGCCCCTCGACCTGGTGGAACATCGGGGTGTGAGTGGCGTCGCTATCTGAGCGATAGGTGCGCCCGGGCGCGATGATCCGCACCGGCTTGTCGCCGCCCGCCGCCTTCATCGCGCGGATCTGCACCGGCGAGGTGTGGGTGCGCAGCACCATCGGCGTTTCATGCTCGCCGGCGAGGTAGAAGGTGTCGTGCATCGCCCGCGCGGGATGCGTCTCGGGAATGTTGAGCGCGCTGAAATTGTGCCAGTCGTCCTCGATCTCGGGCCCGGTCGCGACCGCGAAGCCCAGGTCCGCGAAGATCTCGGCGAGCTCGTCCATCACCTGGCTCACCGGGTGAACGCTGCCTGCGGGCACGCCGTCGGCCGGCAGCGTCATGTCGAGCGTCTCGGCGGCGAGCTTCGCCTCGAGCGCCGCGTCCTCCAGCGCCGCCTTGCGCGCCGCGATCGCCTCGGTCACCGCCTCGCGCAGCGCATGGATGCGCGGGCCGGTTTCCTGGCGCTCCTCCGGGCTCATCGCGCCCAGCGTCTTGAGCAGCCCGGTGACGGCGCCCTGCTTGCCGAGCGCATGCACGCGCACCGCGTCGAGCGCCTCGACGCCCGCCGCGGCATCGATCGAGGCGAGCAATTCGGCCCTGAGTTGGTCGAGATCGGTGGTCAATGTCTTACTCCGCCATCCCGCGCGGACGGGAATCCAATCAAAGCGGCTCGAAGCCCAGCCCGACGGCGAGGTCAACCCATTCCGGATTGGATTGCTCGATCAGGTTCAGTTTCCAGTCGCGATTCCATTTCTTGATGCGCTTTTCCCGGACGATAGCGGCTTCCATCTCGCCGTGCATTTCGTACCAGACGAGCTTCAATGCCTTGTGCTTGCTCGCGAAGCCTTTGGTGACGCCTTCGCGGTGGTTGTGGAGACGGCCGAGCAGATCAGAGGTGACGCCGGTGTAGAGGGTGCCGGCACGCCCGCTCGCCAGGATGTAGACGCAGGGTTGCTTTTCCATCCTTCTCCTCCCCCTCGTCATCCCCGCGAAGGCGGGGATCCATTCACGCTGCCGTTTCGAAAGAACCGCACCGCCAGCCAGAATGGGTTCCCGCCTTCGCGGGAATGACGGACTTAAGAACTAATCCGCTGCCTAAACCCGGCTTCCGAACAGCGCCGCGCCGAACGCGACGAAGATCCCGCCCGTGACCCGGTTGAACAGCCGCTGGCGGTTGACCGGCGCGAGCCATGCGGCGAGCGAGCGGCCGCCCAGCGCATAGACGCCGTACCAGAAGGTCTCGATCACGATGAAGCTCGCCACCAGGATCGCGAGCTGCGGCGCGAACGGCCTGGCCGGGTCGAGGAATTGCGGGAACAGCGCCGCGGCGAAGACGATCAGCTTGGGATTGGAAAAGCCGGTGCCGAGGCCGGTCGCGTACATCGCGCGGAGCGAGGGCGGGGCGGGCTTCCCGGCGTCCGCGTCGCCGCCGCCGACCGGCGCGCGCCACGCCTTGATGCCGAGCCAGACGAGATAGGCGACGCCGGCATAACGCAGCACGTCGAACAGCATCGGCGACGCCTTGAGCAGCGCGCCGAGCCCCGCCGCGGAGGCGAACAGGCAGGCGAGCACGGCGGTCATCAGCCCCGCCATCGACGCGACCGAGCGGCGCACGCCGTGATGGATGCTCTGGGCCATGACGTGCAGCATGTTCGGCCCCGGCGTCGCGGCGATCAGGAACACGGCGGTGACATAGAGCCACCAGGTCTGGAGCGTCATGGTTTTTCCCTTCTGCACCGTCATCCCCGCGCAGGCGGGGATCCATTCAACCTGCATTCTCGGAAAGAGCCGCACCGTCAGCCTGAATGGATTCCCGCCTTCGCGGGAATGACGATGGGGTTTTAGAAGCGTCCCGAAACCAAAAAGGGCGCCGGTGTCTCCACCGGCGCCCCATTTGTTCGATCGCGTGCAGCGGCCTCAGGCGGCCTGGGGCAGCGCCGCCTTCGCCTGCGCGATGATGGCGGTAAACGCCTCGCCCTCGTGCATCGCGATGTCAGCCAGGACCTTCCGGTCCAGTTCGATACCAGCGAGCTTCAGGCCGTGCATGAATTGCGAATAGGTCAGGCCCTCGGCGCGGACGCCGGCGTTGATGCGCTGGATCCACAGGGCGCGGAAGCTGCGCTTCTTCACCTTGCGGTCGCGATAGGCGTACTGGCCGGCCTTCTCGACGGCCTGGCGCGCGATGCGGATGGTGTTCTTGCGACGGCCATAATAGCCCTTCGCCTGATCCAGAATCCGCTTGTGCTTCGCCTTGGTGGTCGTACCACGCTTGACACGTGCCATGGTCTGCTACTCCTTACTTGAGGCCGTAGGGCGCCCAGAGGCGCACATGGCCGGCATCGGAGTCGGACAGGACCGACGTGCCGCGGTTGGTGCGAATATATTTCGCGTTATGGCTGCTCAGCCGGTGGCGCTTGCCGGCGACGCCGTGCTTCACCAGGCCGGTCGCGGTGAATTTGAAGCGCTTCTTCACACCGCTCTTGGTCTTCATCTTGGGCATTTTCGTCTCCTTTTACGCGCGACGATCTCGAACGGCCCCGGCAGCCCTAGTTAGCCGGGCAGTTCCCCTGAATCGCGGAAAGGCGGGCCATTAGCGGGAAAGGTCGCGGAATGCAACCGCAGGGAACTCGCTAAGGCTACGAGTCTTTTCAGCGACATGGCCGACCGGGATTCTCCGATCGCCGCGGCGGACTCGATTCCCGTCGACCCGCCGGTGAGCGACAAGCCAGCGGAAGAAAAGCGCCGCTGGCCGCGCCCGCTCGTCATCGCGCTGCGGGTGATCGGCGGCATCCTGCTCGCGCTGTTCCTCGCCTGGGCGATCCTCTACATCACCAAGGGGCGGTTCCTCAAAGGCACGTTCGAGCGGATCGCGAGCAACGCCGCCGGGCGCGAGGTGCGCGTCGCGGGCGACTTCCAGTTCTACTTCAACCCGATCAACGTGAAATACGTCTCGGAGGGCCTTACCGTCTCCAACCCGGCTTGGGCGCGCGGCGGCAATTTCTTCGAAGCGAAGCGGATCGAGGCCAATGTCGCGACCTTCTCGTTCATCTGGGGCGAGCGGCGGATCAACATCCTCGACCTTCAGGGCGGTACGGTCGACCTGCGCTGGGACGAAGCGGGCCGGCGCAACAGCTGGACTTTCAGCGAGGAGAAGGGCGAGCCGCTCGACCTGCCGCTGATCCGCCGCGCGGTCGTCGCCGGCACCCGCGTGCGCTACCGCGACCCGCGCCTGCGGCTGACCGCCGACATCACGGTCGACACGGTCGAGGCGCGCGACGACCGTTTCGCCAACTCGATCCGCTTCCGCGGCGAGGGCACCGCGCGCGGCACCCCCTTCACCTTGTGGGGCGCATTGCTCTCGCCCAACGCGACCGTGGCCGGCGGGCACAACCAGCTCGCGCTGCGCATCAACGGCGTGCGCACCCGCGCCGACATCACCGGCACGCTGCCCGGCGCGACCGAGATCGAGGGCGCCAAGCTCGATGCCGATGTGCGCGGGCAGAACCTCGCCGACGCCTTTGCCGTGTTCGGCATCGCGGTGCCCGACACGCGCAACTACCGGCTGCGCTCGGCGCTGACCAAGCAAGGCGACGAATGGCGCTTCACCGGCCTGCGCGGGCGGTTCGGCGAGAGCGACCTCGCCGGGCGGATGACGGTGCGGATCGGCGAGCCGCGGCTGTTCCTCGACGCCGACCTCGTGACGCGCGCGCTCGACATCGTCGATGCCGGGCCGTTCATCGGCTACAGCCCGCGGGCGTCGGCCGCAGGTGCGGTGACCGAGCATGTCGGCGGCACCACCCGTATCCTCCCCGACGCGCCGCTCCGGGTCGAGGCGCTGCGCAACTTCGACGCGCGCGTGAACTGGAAGGTCGCGCGCGTGCGCGCCGAGGAGCTGCCGCTCAGCGACATCACCCTCGGCCTCAGCCTCGACGACCGGCTGCTCAAGCTCTCGCCGTTCAACTTCGCGATGGCGCGCGGCACGGTCAGCTCGGACATCACGATCAACGCCCGCAACCCCGCGGTCTTCACCGACTATGATATCCGCCTTTCGCCGACGCCGATGGGGGTGCTGCTCAAGGGCCTCGGGGTCGAGGAATCGGGCACCACGGGAACGCTGAAAGCGCGGGTCAAGATGACCGGCACCGGGGACAGCGTGCGCAAGTCGCTCGCCGCCTCCAACGGGCGGATCGCGGTGATCCTGCCGCGCGGCAGCTTCTGGACGCGCAACGTCCAGCTGTCCGAGCTCGACATCGGCACCTTCATCCAGAAGATGTTCGAGGGCCGCTTGAAGGAGCCGGTGCAGATCAATTGCGGCCTGATCGGCTTCACCGTGCGCAACGGGATCGCGGCGGCCGATCCGATCCTGATCGACACGCAGAAGAACGTCATGCTCGGCCGCGGCGGCTTCAGCTTCCGCAACGAATCGCTCGACCTCGCCTTCCGCGCCGACGGCAAGAAGTTCAGCCTGTTCGCCGGCCAGTCGCCGGTCGGCATCGGCGGCACGTTCGCGCGACCGAGCATCGACGTGATCAGCCCCGAGCTGCTCGGGCGCGCGGGCGCCGGGCTCGGGCTCGGCGTGGTGGCGACGCCGGTCGCCTCGCTCCTCGCCTTCGTCGATGTCGGCGACGCCAAGTCGGCCGATTGCGGCCCGGTGCTCGCGGGCGCCACCGCGCGGGCGCAGCGCGACACCAAGGGGCGCCTGCGCGACGATGTCGGCAAGGGCACCACCGCCAAGTCGGAGGACGGCAGCCGCTCGAAGGACGAGCGCAGGAAGCAACGCAAGAAGTTCCTGGGAATTTTCTGAGATGAAACCACGGCTTTCCGTCCTCACCCTGGGCGTTGCCGATCTCGAACGGTCGCTCGCCTTCTATCGCGACGGCCTCGGGCTGCCGAGCGAGGGCATTGTCGGGCGCGAGTTCGAGCATGGCGCGGTCGCCTTCTTCCAGCTCGCGGGCGGCGTACGGTTGGCGATCTGGGCGCAGGACGACATCGTCCACGACACCGGCCTCGCCAGGACGCCCGCCAGCCCCACCGCCTTCACCCTCGGCCACAATGTGTCGCGTCGTGAGGAGGTGGCCGAGGTGATCGAACAGGCGCGCCGCGCCGGCGCCGAGATCGTCAAGGAACCGCGGGACACCTTCTACGGCGGCCATGCCGGCTATTTCCGCGATCCCGACGGCCATCTCTGGGAAGTCGTGTGGAACCCCGCCGCGTTTCCCGACGGCGATTGATTCGGCGACTTGCAATGTTGGAATTCGTCTGCTTGGCTGGCGCAGCCGGAGCGATTCGGGCTCTTTGACAGGACGGGCGCGCATCCGGCGGTTGACGGCCTCGCGCAGGACGTCGCGATAGTGTCAACCTAGTGTGAACTTCCGGCGCTCAATGCCCTCGGCAGGCGAGCGCATCGATGATCTCCTCGATCCGCGCCGGATCGCCCGCCGCGATCACCTCGCCGATGCTGCCGGCATGGAGCGGGTCGCCGAGCCAGTCGCACATCCGCCCGCCCGCGCCCTCGACCACCGGCACCAGGGCGGCGAAGTCGTGGAGCTTGAGGCCGGCCTCGATCACCAGGTCGAGATGGCCCGAAGCGACCAGGCCGTAATTATAGCAGTCACCGCCCAGCACCGTGCTCATCACCGCGGCGTCGACATGCTCGAAGGCGTGGAGCTGGTCGTCGCTGAACAAAGCGGGCGAGGTGGTGGCGAGCAGCGCCTTGGAGAGCTCGCGGCAGGTGCGCGCCACCGCGGGCTTGCCGTTGAACAGCGTCTCGCGCCCGGTGACGCCGAGCCAGCGTTCGCCGATGATCGGCTGGTCGATGATGCCGAGCACCGGCCAGCCGTCCTCGAGCAGCGCGATCAGCGTGCCGAAGATCGGGCGGCCGACGATGAAGCTGCGCGTGCCGTCGATCGGGTCGAGCACCCAGGTCCGGCCGCTGGTGCCGGGGCGGTCCTCCTCCTCCTCGCCGACGATGCCGTCCATCGGCCGTTCGGCGATGATCAGCCGCCGCATCGCCGCCTCGGCCTCCTTGTCGGCGAGCGTCACCGGCGAGGCGTCGGCCTTGGCCTCGAGCCCGTGCTCGGCGCGGAAATAGGGGCGGATCGCAGCGCCCGCCGCATCGGCGAGGCGCTCGGCGAGTTCGATATCGGCTTGGGAGACGGGCATGGTGCGGCCCTAGCCGCGCTGCGCGGGTCCTGCCAAGCTCAGAAGGGGAACCAGCGGCTCTTCTCGCTGAACTTCATGTAGCCGACATTGGCGCCGAGCCGCCAGCCGACGCCGAGCCGCACCGGGATCAGCACCACGTCGCCGCGGCGCAGATAAGTGGCGGAAAAGCCGCCGACGAAATAGACGCGGCCCTCGCCCGCCGGGAAGCGCTTGTAGAGCTCCTGGCTGTCGTAGAGATTGTAGACCAGCACGAACACCTTGTTGGCGTCGCCGCCGATGTCGAAGCCGACCGAAGGCCCGGTCCAGAACACCTTGCGCTCGCCCTCGACCGCGTGGACCATCTGGCCCGAGCCGTAGCGCAGCCCGACGACGATCGCGCCCGAGCCTTCGCTGCCCGCGATATAGGCGTTGGGCTCGCCCTGCTCCTTGAGGATGTCCTCGATCAGCGCGGCGAGGCCGCTCGCGCCCTTGCCGAACACGCCCTCGGCCGCGGCGACGAGGCGGACGCGGTCGAAGGTGGTGGGCGCGTCGGGCTTGGCGAGGCCGTTGGCGCCGGCCACGGGCGCGGCGGTGGTTGCCGGGGGCGCGGTCGTGACGGGCGCGGCGTCCCCCGTCGCGCGATCGGCGGGCGGGGTATAGTCGGCGCCGGGATCGACCGCCTCGTCGGCCGGCGGCGGCGCCTCGTCCGCGGGAATCGCGTCCCGCGCGGGCGCGACGACGGTCTGCGGCTGGTCGAGGTCGGCGTCGATCGCGCTGTTGGGATCGACGGTGCGGATGCTCTGCGCCAGCGCCGGCCCGGCGGGGACCGCCAGTGCCATCATCAACCCGATCAATACGCGCCGCATTGGTAAACCCTCCCGCCAGCCTGCCATTAGGTCGCCACGTGCAGCGGCGGCAATGAACGGGCGATGACCCGAGTCGATTTTGCGTCCACCCGAGTCGCAAGCGCGCTCAAATGCCGTTCAACGCCCCCATTGATCGCCCGCACCGGGCTCGCTATAGCCCGCGCTCCGCCGCTGAACCGGAGACGTGGGTGAGTGGCTGAAACCAACGCTTTGCTAAAGCGTCGTACGGGGAACCGTACCGAGGGTTCGAATCCCTCCGTCTCCGCCAGCCGCTCAGCCTGCCGCTCGACGCCGCGCCAAGCGACTCGCAATCGTCATCGCTTGCTGGCATCCGGGGCCGCGATGCGTTGCCTGGTTGTCCTTCCGCTCGCCATGCTGGCCGTGCCCGCCGCCGCGCAGGTCCGCGCCGTGCCGACCCAGCCGGCTTCCGAGCGCGAGGCGCTGCGCGGGGTCGAGGTGATCCTGCTCAACGAGGGCGCCGCGCCGGTTCCTGCCGAGGGCCCGCGCCAGATCGAGGTGACCGCTGCCGACGGCACGCGCATGACGCTCGAGCGGCTGCCCGCGCCCGCCGCGACGATCGCGCCGGGGGGCTTCGTCAAGGCGCGCTACGTGCCTGTCGCCTATGCCGCGCGTCCCGCACCCGCACCGAAGGCGGCGGGCGAGCTGCCGCCGGGGGTGGGCAATGCCTATCCCGCCGACGCCCGCGCCGCCGCGGCCGTCAGCCCGGACGGCGAGACCGAGGTGCGTCGCTCGGCCGGCACCTCGTCGGGCTTCCTCACGCGCTTCGCTCCGCACGAGCCGGTCTATGGCGTGCTCGGCCCGGGCGATTCGAGCGCCAAGCTGCAGTTCAGCTTCGCCTTCCAGCCGTTCCGCGACGAAAACACGCTCAGCGGCTTCAGGTTCGCCTATACCCAGACGATGTTCTGGCGGCTCGACCTGCCCTCGGGCCCGTTCGTCCACACCACTTACTCGCCCGAGGTCTTCTACGAGAAGACGGTCGACGACACCGCGGCGTTCGGCCTCGGCTGGCGGCACGATTCGAACGGCGAGGGGACGGGGACCTCGATCGATTCGAACCGTATCTTCGCGCGCTTCACCAAGGCGTTCGACCTGGGTGACGGCTGGCGCGCCGAAGTGACGCCGCAGGCCTGGATCTATGTCGGCAAGCAGGGCGTCGCGCCCGATCTCGACCGCTATTGGGGCAACGCCTCGCTCGGCCTGACGCTGATCAAGCCCGACAGCGTCAAGCTCAGCCTCAACGTGCGCGGGAGTCCCGACAGCGGGCGCGGCGCGGCCGAGCTGTTCGCTTCCTATCCGCTCGCCGATCTCGGCGGCGGGTTCGGCATCTATCTGTTCGGCCAGGGCTTCACCGGCTTCGGCGAGGCGCTCGACGATTATCGCCGCCGCGACACTCATGCGCGGCTCGGCATTTCGCTCACCCGCTAGGCTTGGCGGCACGGTTGCAGGGGCGCATAATCCGCCCGAACGAAGGAGAGTCCCGATGCGTATCGCCCCGATCGCCGCCCTTGCCCTGACCGCCGCCCTTCCCGCCTCCGCACAGCTCGCGCCCGGTGCGGCCGCGCCCGATTTCTCGACCGTCGGAGCGCTCGGCGGCAAGGCGTTCAAGCTCCACCTCAAGGCGCAGCTCAAGAAGGGACCGGTGGTCCTTTATTTCTACCCGATGTCGTTCACGCCGGGCTGCAGCGCCGAGGCGCAGGCCTTCGCCGCCGCGACCCCCGAGTTCAAGGCGGCGGGCGCGACCGTGATCGGCATGGCCGCCGATCCGATCGACAAGCTCAAGGACTTCTCGACCAAGGATTGCGCGAGCAAGTTCGCGGTGGCGCAGGCGACGCCGGCGATCATCGAAGGCTATGACGTCGCCTTGAAGCGCAACGGCACCAAGACCGCGATGGCCAGCCGCACCAGCTTCGTCATCGCGCCCGACGGCAAGATCCTGTACGCGCACAGCGAGATGAGCCCGGCGCCGCACATCCGCAACACGCTTGCTGCGGTCAAGGAGTGGCGGGCTAAGCGGCAGAAATAATATGCTTATTTTGCCCGAAACGATTTCACGGGATGTTAGCAGTTAGCGCCTAGACCCGGCCTCATCGGAATGCGTTGGCGGGTGCGTGTGGGCGGCATCCGCGATGAGCGTGGGGATGGATTCTATGACGGTGGCGAGGGCCGCTCGTCCAGTCGGCGCCGGTGATCCGGCCCGGCAGCTGTACGAGCGCATCGGCACATTTCTGTTCGACCAGCGGCTGGAGCCGGATCCGGCGAACTTCGCGTTCGCCTGGCATCTACTCCACGACCCCGCGGGTCCGCTGGCGAAGGCGGTCGCCGCGCTCACCGACGGCGGCGTGCGCCTGACTCAGCGCGACATCGCGGCGCTCGGCTGCGAAAGCCCGGCGAGCGCGCGCAGCGCGCGCGAAAAGGCTGACGGCCTCGTCGCCCAGACTCAGATGCAGGTCGAGGGGTTCCAGGACATGGTCCAGGCGATCCGCGTCGAGACTCAGGGTTTCGGCCGCGATCTCGAGGCGAGCGCGGACGCGATCCGGCGCTATGGCGACAGCACCGAGGGCGCGTTGTTCGACGAGCTCACGCGCGTGACTGCGACGATGCTCGAACGCGTGCATAGCGCCGAGACGCGTCTCGAAAGCGCGACGCGCGAGGCGAGCGAGCTGCGCGACAAGCTCGAGGAAGCGCGCGACAATGCGCGCCGCGACCCGCTGACCGGCCTGCCCAATCGCCGCGCGTTCGAGGAAGCCTTTGCCGCGCAGGCGGACATGGGGGCGGGCATGTGCGTCGCGGTGTGCGACGTGGATCATTTCAAGGGCGTCAACGACCGGTTCGGCCACGCCGTGGGCGACCGTGTGCTCAAGACCATCGCCGAGGCGCTGGTCGAGAGCTGCCCGGCGCAGCTCGTCGCGCGCTATGGCGGCGAGGAATTCGCCATCCTGTTCGCCGGTGCCGATATCGAAAAGGCGCGGATCGTGCTCGACCATGCCCGCGCGACGGTCGCCGCGAAGCGCTACCGGCTGCGCGAGACCGACGAGCCGCTGGGCGAGATCACCTTCTCGGCGGGGCTCACGCGGGTCGCCGGGGGCGAATCGTTCGGCACCAGCTTCGGCCGCGCCGATCGGCTCCTCTATGCAGCCAAAAAAGACGGGCGAAACTGCGTCCGGGCCGGCTGATCATTGGTAATTTACACCATATTGATTGGCGAATTTCACCATGCGTCGCGGCAACAAAATTATAATTCCTTGAAATTCAACTAGTTGCTAAAACTGGCACGCACCCTGCAAATACCCGAGCATCCCGCCGGACGGTCTGGCGGAATTGCACAGGGAGTTAAGATCATGGCCCTCCGTTTCGAAGACTTCAGCCGCTACGCCTTCTCGCTGGTCGGCGCCGCCGCGTTCACCGTCGTGATGATCGCCAACACCGTCAGCATGGGTCCGGTCGCTTGACCGGACCCGCCAACCCGGGAGCAGATCACATGGCGCGCCAAGTCCTCGTCGCCCTCGTCGCGTTCGGCCTCACCAGCGTGATGATCCTCACTACCACCGCCATGCCGGGCTCGGGCGTCCTCGTCTGAGCCCCCTAGGCCAGGGCGCCGGTCAGGTCGCCTTGGGATTGTCGGGACGCGACGAGTCGCTGTCGCCGTTCCGCTTGATGAAGCTGATCCTTCCCTCGGGTTCGAGGATCGCCCAAGCGACATCGCCCAGACGCGCGATGCCCGCCAGCCGCATTTCCGATTCGATCTCCGCCCGGGTCAGCCGGTCGCGCTTGAGATTGGCCGCGATCAGCTCGCCGTCGCGGATCAGCACGCGCGGCGTCCCTTCGATCACCCGCTGCGCGCGCGGTGAGAGATAGACGACCCAGCCCAGCACCACCGTCCAGAAGGCGAAGGTGGCGATCGCCAGCGTCGCCCCGGTCAGGCTGAAGTCGTTGTGCGTGATCCCCTGCTGGATGAGATCGCCGACCACCACCAGCATCACCAGCTCGAACGGGGTCATCTGCCCGAGCTCGCGCTTGCCCATCAGGCGCAGCAGCGCGAACAGGATCGCGAACATCACCGTGGCGCGGAGCACGATATCCATCAGGGCAGTACCGTGATCGCGACGGGGATCGCCGCGAGCGGCCGCTCGCCGTCGTGCAGCTCGATCGCGCCGTTCGTCCCCGCGAACAGCGGCGGATTGATCTGGCCGTCGATCTTGATCTCGAGCACGTCGCCGGCCTTCAGCGCGCCATAGCTGAAGCGGAACGCACCCTTGTCCGTCTTCTCCTCGCCCGGCGCGGGGATCATCGTGTTGATCGTCATGTCGCGCCACAATGCGGCGGGGACCACGATCACCGCGTCGGCGATCGGCGCCTTGGCGGTGACGCGGAGCCGGGTCTCGAAGAACATGCCGTTGCGCAAGACGCGCGGGGTGTGGACCTCCAGCCGCGCGCCGGGCGCGTCGGCGACCAGGCTGCGCGCCTTGCCGCCCCCGAACGCGCCGAGCAGCGCCGCCAGCATCACTGCGCCGAGCACCGCGAGCGACAGCCAGTTGAGGTTCGCACCGCGCCGCTCGGAAGCGGGCGCGATCCCATCGGGATGGTTCGGACTTGGCGCGGTCGCGGACATGGTTCGCAGGAGTAACGACCGATCGCCGCGCAAGGTTTCGTGTGGCGGAACTCCGCCCCGCGCCTGCCGGTTCTTGCCGCGAGGAGTAGAGACGATGACCAACACGGCCGAAATGATTCACGAGGACGCCCTGCCCGGCGACGAGCACAAGCTCGATCCCAAGCCGCAATGGCAGCCGCGCTACCCCGGCTCGGGGCGGCTGCGGGGCAAGGCGGCACTGATCACCGGCGCCGACAGCGGCATCGGCCGCGCGGTCGCGGCGCTGTTCGCGCGCGAGGGCGCGGATATCGGCATCCTCTATCTGCTCGAGGACAAGGATGCCGAGGACACCAAGGCGATCGTCGAGGCGGAGGGCGGCCGAGCGATCACGATCAAGGCCGATGTCGGATCGAAGAAGATGTGCGAGCGCGCGGTCGAGGCGATGATCGAGGCGTTCGGGCGGCTCGACATCCTCGTCAATAACGCCGGCGAGCAGCACCCCGACAAGGATATCCGCGACATCACCGAGGAACAGCTGCTGCGGACCTTCCAGACCAACATCTTCGGCATGTTCTACCTGGTGCAGGCGGCGGTCGAACATCTGCGCGAGGGATCGGCGATCATCAACTGCACCAGCGTGACGATGTACCAGGGGTCGAAGGAGCTGCTCGACTATTCGAGCACCAAGGGCGCGATCACGGCGTTCACCCGCTCGCTGTCGGAGAATCTGATCGGCAAGGGCATCCGCGTGAACGCGGTCGCGCCCGGGCCGATCTGGACTCCGCTCAACCCGATGGGCGGCGCCAGTCCCGAGAAGCTCGAGAATTTCGGCGAGGACACGCCCATGGGCCGCCCCGGCCAGCCCAACGAGGTCGCGCCGAGCTTCCTGTTCCTGGCGTGCGAGGATTCGAGCTACATGTCGGGCCAGGTGCTCCATCCCAATGGCGGGACGATCGTCAACGGGTAGCGTTCGTCGTTCGACCGACGACCGTTGACGGCGCGAATCGCCAAGCGCATGTGGCGCCATGCGCTTCTTCTCCGACAATGCCGCACCCGCCTGCCCCGAGGTGATGGCGGCGCTGGCGGCCGCGAATGTCCAGGACACCGCTTATGACGGCGACGCGCTGAGCCAGTCGCTCGACGCGCGCTTCTCCGAATTGTTCGAGACCGAGGTCGCGGTGCTGTGGGTGCCGACCGGCACCGCCGCCAACTGCCTCGCGCTGACCGCGCTCTGCCCGCCTTATGGCGGCGTGGTGTGCCACCGCGAGGCGCATATCCAGGCCGACGAGGCGGGCGCGCCCGAATTCTTCACGCACGGCGCCAAGCTGCTGCTCGCCGAAGGGCCGGGCGCCAAGCTGACGCCGGATGGGATCCGCGCCGTGATCGACGCGATCAAGCCCGGCGTGCATTGGGTGCAGCCGCACGCGGTCTCGATCACCGACGCCACCGAATATGGTCTGGTCTATGCGCCGGACGAGGTCGCGGCGATCGGCGCGCTCGCCCGGCAGCGCGGGCTCGGGCTGCACATGGACGGTGCCCGCTTCGCCAATGCGGTGGTGCATCTCGGCTGTTCGGCGGCCGATCTCACCTGGCGCGCCGGAGTCGACGCGCTGAGCTTTGGCTTCATCAAGAATGGCGGGATGGGCGCCGAGGCGCTCGTTTTCTTCCGTTCCGATCTGGCCGACGCCGCGCGGATCCGCCGCAAGCGCGCCGGGCATCTCCAATCCAAGGGCCGCTTTCTCGCCGCGCAGCTGCTCGCGATGCTCGAGGACGAGCTGTGGCTGCGCAATGCCCGTGCCGCCAATGCCGGGGCCGCGCTGCTCGGGCAGGCGGCGAAGGACCGGCTGGTGCATCCGGTCGAATCCAATGCGGTGTTCCTGAACGTGACGCCGGACGAGGCGGCGGCGTTGCGCGCGCGCGGCTTCGATTTCTACGACTGGGGGCCGGGCGAGATCCGGCTGGTCGTCTCCTGGGACCAGGACGAGGCCGCGGTCCGGCCGCTCGCCGAGGCGATCGCAGCGCTGTGAGCGAGGCGGCGGCGCCCAATTCCGCGCGGCTCGCGGTGCTGCTGCCCTTCGCGGCGGTGACGCTGATCTGGGGCTCGACCTGGATCGTCATCACCGGCCAGCTCGGCACGGTGCCGCCGACCTGGTCGGTCACCTATCGTTTCCTGGTCGCGGGGGTGGCGATGCTGGCCTGGGCGGCGATCACCCGCCAGCCGCTCGGCCTCGACGCGCGCGGCGTGCGCTTCGCGGTGCTGCTCGGCCTGTTCCAGTTCGTGCTCAACTTCAACTTCGTCTACCGCGCCGAGATGCACGTCACCTCCGGCCTCGTCGCGGTGGTGTTCGCGCTGCTGCTGGTGCCCAATGCGATCCTGGCGCGCATCTTCCTCGGGCAAAGGCTCGGGCGCCAGCTCGTCATCGGCTCGCTGATCGCGATGGCGGGGGTGGCGCTGCTGTTCCTGCACGAGATCCGCCGCGATCCGGCGGCGAGCGGTGAGGTCTATCTCGGCATCGGCCTCACCATGCTCGGCGTGCTGTCCGCCTCGACCGCCAACGTCATGCAGGCGAGCGAGGCCGCGAAACGCTATCCGATGGCGACGATGCTCGGCTGGGCGATGCTGCTCGGCGCGGCGATGGACGGCACCTTCGCCTGGATCACCACCGGCCCGCCGGTGTTCGACACGCGGCTAAGCTATATCGCCGGCGTGCTCTATCTCGGCATCCTCGGCTCGGCGGTGTCGTTCCCGCTCTATTTCAGCGTGCTGCGCAAGATCGGCCCGGCCAAGGCGGCCTATTCGAGCGTGATCATCCCGGTGCTGGCGATGCTGCTCTCGACGGTGTTCGAAGGCTATCGCTGGTCGTGGCTGGCGGCCGCGGGCGCGCTGCTCGCGGGCGCGGGGCTGGTGCTGGCGCTGAGGGCGCGCAGGCCCAACCGGTAGTCCGGGTAGAGCGGGCGCCAGCCGAGGATGCGCTTGGCCTTGCCGTTGGCGACGCGGCGATTCTCCGAATAGAAGGCGCGGGCAGGGCCTGAAAGGTTCGCCTCGGCGAGCGGGATCAGCCGCGGCACCGGCAAGCCGAGCAGCCGGCAGCCGAAGCCGATCACCTCGCTCTGCGGCGCGGGCTCGTCATCGGCGAGATTATAGGCGCCCGGCGGCGCATCGAATCCCGCGATCACGCCGCTGGCGACGTCCGCGACATGGACCCGGCTGAACACCTGGCCCGGGACGTCGATTCGTTTCGCCTCGCCCGCACGGATACGGTCGAGCGGCGAGCGGCCGGGACCGTAGATGCCGGGCAGGCGAAACACCCGCGCGCCCAACGACAGCCACGCCGCATCCGCCGCCGCTCGCGCGCTGCGCCGTCCGCTGCCGGTTGGCGCGCTCTCGTCGACCCACGCACCGCCGGTATCGCCATAGACCCCGGTCGACGAGAGATAGCCGAGCCACGCCCCCGTTTCCGCCAAGGCATCGCCATAGGCCATGAGCACCGGGTCGTCCTCGCCCGGCGGTACCGAGGAGAGGATGTGCGTCGCATTGGCGAGCTCGAAGCGCACGCGCTCGGCATCGTCGAAGGCGATCCCGCCCGCGCTCCCCGTCGCCGCGATCCGCGCGCCGGGCAGGCGCTCGGCGATGTTCGACGCGCTATAACCAAGGCCGAAGACAAACAAGCGCAACTACAAGATCCTCCCCCGCCAGGGGGAGGTGGCGCCGAAGGCGTCGGAGGGGGAGGACTCCCCGGCCTTCTTCATCGCATCCGCCCCTCCGTCAGGCTACGCCTGCCACCTCCCCCTGGCGGGGGAGGACTGGGCCCGACCGGCAACCGCTGGATGCCGACACGGCTAGGCGCTCACTTCGCGCCATATCCGTTGTAAAGCGTGCCGAAGAAGTCGCCCTTGTTCCATGCCGGCCGCGCGTCGGCATCGGCGATCTCGCGCGCGATGGCGTAGTTGGCCTCGATGAAGCGCACGCCCTGGTCCCACAGGATCGCCTTGTTCGACACTTCGTCCGATGGCTGGTGGTAATGCTTCGCCAGGAACTCGTCGAACGCCGGCCGGCCGACGCCCGCCATGCCCGGCCACAGGAACACCGAAGGGATTCCCTGCTGGACGAACCGGTAATGGTCCGAGCGCACGAAGAAGCCCTGCTCGGGCATCGGATCCTGCCCGACGCCGACGCCGACCGTGGCGGTCGCGCGCTTGACCGTCTCGCCCAGCGTCGAGCGCGCCGCGCCGAACGCGATCATGTCCTCGAACTTGTAGGTGATCACCGGCATGTCGAGATTGACGTTGGCGACGAGGTTGGCCTTGGGCACGGTCGGGTTGTGCGCGAAGTAATCGGCGCCGATCAGCCCCTTCTCCTCCGCGGTGACGGCAAGGAACATGACCGAGCGGCGCGGCGGCTTGCCCGAGGCCTGGAAGCGCTTGGCCTCCTCGATCAGCGAGGCGATGCCCATCGCGTTGTCCATCGCGCCATTGTAGATCGTGTCGCCGCGCGCGTCGGCTTTGCCGACCCCGACATGATCGAGATGCGCGGAAAGCACCACCACCTCGTCCTTGAGCTTGGGGTCGCTGCCCGGGATGATCCCCGCGACGTTGCTGCTGGTCACGGTCTTGCGCTCGGTTTTGAGCGCGACGGCGAGTTTCGCGCCGCTCGCGAATGGCGCCACCACCGGCTTGCCCGCATCCGCCGCCTTGACCGCGGCCGCCCAGCCCCTGTCGCCGCCGAACAATTTGGCCGCGCCCTTGATGCTGATCGAGGCCACCGTCGGCGTACCCTTGGCGGGCAGATGGCCGGTGCCGTCGGCATTGGCCCAAGTCATGCGCCATTCGTCCCATACGTCGGTGAGGCGCGAGAAGGGCCGCACCTTGGCCGAGGCCGGCGTCTCGAGGATGATCACGCCCACCGCGCCCTTGCTCGCCGCGATCGCCGCCTTGTTGGAATTGCTGCCGAAATGCGCGCGCTCCTCGCCGTCGAAGCCGCCCGGCGCGCCGGCGAAAATCGCGACGATCTTGCCGTTGACGTCCACCCCCTTGTAGTCGTCGCGCTTGTGCTGCGGCGCGACGATGCCATAGCCCGCGAACACCACGCCGGCATCGAGCACCGTGCTTTCCTTCTCGGGGTTGCCGCCGGGAATATAGTCCTCGCCGAACACCAGGTTGACCGGCGCCGCGCCGGCCCGCGTCACGGTGAGCGTGCCCTTGTCGGTGGGGCGGAAGCTCAGCAGCGGCACCGGCTGGAGATAGCTGCCCTCGGTGCCCGCGGGCTTGAGCCCGGCGGCATAGAATTGCGCGGCGACATATTGCGCGGCGATCTCGTACTCGTTGGTGCCCGCCTCGCGCCCCTGCATCGCGTCGGAGGCGAGGAACATGACATGCGCCTTCATCGCCGCCTGATCGGCGGGGAGGGGCGCGTTGACGAAGGCATTGGTCTCGGCGGCGGTGGGAGCCGGTGTGGCCGTCTCGGGCTTCGCTTCCTGCGCGGAAGCGGCGATGGCGAGGCTGAGCAGGGCGAGCGTGAGCGTCGGACGCAGCATTCGGGGACTTTCGTTGAACAAATCGTGCGGCGAGGCGTAGCATCCCGGCGACACACCGCAATGCAATTTTCCGTGGCGTCGCGCGCCGGCGCCTCACTATAGGCTGTCCCGATGATCGACGCTCTCGCCGCTACGCCACATGTCACCCGCCGCGAAGACTATCGCGCTCCCGACTGGCTGGTGCCCGAGATCGCACTCGACTTCGCGCTCGATCCGGTCCGTACCCACGTCAAGGCGACGCTGACCGTCGAGCGCAACGGCGCGCACGACCGCGTGCTGCGCCTCGACGGCGACGGTCTGACGCCCCTCGCGGTCAAGGTCGATGGTGCCGAGCATCCCCATGAGCTGGACGGCGCGGCGCTGGTCATCGCGCTGCCCGGCGACCATCACATCGTCGAGACCGAGGTCGAGCTCGCGCCCGAGCGCAACACGCAGCTGATGGGCCTCTACGCATCGGGCGGCAATCTCTGCACGCAATGCGAGGCCGAGGGGTTCCGCCGCATCACCTTCTTCCCGGACCGGCCCGACGTGCTGAGCAGATACCGGGTGAGGATGACCGCCGACAAGGCGCGCTTCCCGGTGCTGCTCGCCAATGGCGATCCGGTCGCGCAGGGCGACGCGGGCGCGGGCAGGCATTGGGCCGAGTGGCACGACCCGTTCCCCAAGCCCTGCTACCTGTTCGCGATGGTCGCGGGCGACCTCGCCGCCAATCGCGGCACCTTCACCACCCTGTCGGGGCGCGAGGTACAGCTCGGCATCTGGGTGCGCGAGAAGGATCTGCCCAAGACCGACCACGCGCTCCACGCGCTCAAGCTCTCGATGGCGTGGGACGAGAAGGTCTATGGCCGCGAATACGACCTCGACGTGTTCAACATCGTCGCGGTCGACGACTTCAACTTCGGCGCGATGGAGAACAAGGGGCTGAACATCTTCAACAGCCGCTACATCCTCGCCGATCCCGATACCGCCACCGACTATGATTACGACGCGGTCGCCGCGGTGGTCGCGCACGAATATTTCCACAACTGGTCGGGCAATCGCGTGACTTGCCGCGACTGGTTCCAGCTCTCGCTCAAGGAGGGCTTCACCGTCTTCCGCGACCAGAGCTTCTCTGCCGACCAGGGCAGCGCCGCGGTCAAGCGGATCGAGGACGTCCGCGGCCTGCGCGCCGCGCAATTCCCGGAGGATGCCGGGCCGCTCGCGCATCCGGTGCGCCCCGACGAATATCTCGAGATCAGCAACTTCTACACCGCGACGATCTACAACAAGGGCGCCGAGGTCATCCGCATGATGGCCACGATCCTCGGTCCGCAGAAGTTCCGCGCCGCCACCGACCTCTATTTCCGGCGTTTCGACGGCACCGCCGCGACGTGCGAGGATTTCGTCGCGTGCATGGAAGAGGCCGGCGGCGTCAACCTCGCGCAATTCCGCCGCTGGTATTCGCAGGCCGGCACGCCGCGAGTCACCGCGACCATGACGCACGAGCCGGGCAACGGCCGCGCGCTGTTGAAGCTCGCGCAGCACGTGCCGCCGACTCCGGGCCAGCCCGACAAGGCGCCGATGGTGCTCCCGCTCAAGCTCAAGCTGTTCGGCGGCGAGACCGCCACGCCGTTCGGCGAGGAGCAGCTCGTGCTGCTGTCGGACGGCACCGCCGAGCTGCGCTTCGATGGCGTGACCGAACCGCCGGTGCTGTCGATCAACCGCGGCTTCTCCGCGCCGGTGATCGTCGACACCAACCGCAGCGCCGCCGACCTCGCCTTCCTCTCGGCGCATGACGACGATCCGTTCGCGCGCTACGAGGCGATGCAGCAGCTGATGCTCGACACGCTGGTCGCCGCGGTGAGCCAGGGCCGCGCCGACCACGGCCCGGTGATCGAGGCGGTCGCCAACACGCTTGCCGATGCCGCGCTCGATCGCGCCTTCGTCGCCGAAGCGGTGCTGCTGCCTTCGGACAGCTTCATCGGCGACCAGCTCGCCGTGGTCGATCCCGAGCTGATCTTCCAGAAGCGCGAGGCGCTGCGCCGCGATCTCGGCAAGGCGCTCGAGCAGCAGTGGCGCGGGGCGTACGAAGCGGTGAAGGCCAACCGCTTCGAATATTCGCCGGCGGGCAAGGGCGCACGGCGGCTCAAGACGGTGGCGCTCGGCTATATCAACGCGAGCGGTGCGGCGGATGGTCCGGCGCTCGCCTTCGGCCAGTTCGAGGCGGCCGACAACATGACCGACCGCCAGGGTGCGCTCACCACGCTGGTCAACAGCCGCTCGGACAAGCGCGAGGCGGCGCTCGACATCTTCTATCATCGCTATGCCGACAATGCGCTGGTGCTCGACAAATGGTTCCAGACCCAGGCGCTCTCGACGCGCGAGGATACCGCACAAGCGGTCGAGGCGCTGGCACAGCATCCCGACTTCACCCTCGCCAATCCCAACCGCGCGCGCGCGCTGGTCGGTGCGTTCGCGGTCAACCAGCGCGCCTTCCACTCGGGCGACGGGCGCGGCTATCGCTTCGTCGCCGACCAGCTCATCGTGCTCGACAAGCTCAACCCGCAGACCGCGGCCAAGCTGGTCCCGCCGCTCGGTCGCTGGAAGCGCTTCGACGAGGGGCGGGCCGCCAAGATGCGCGCCGAGCTCGAGCGCATCCTCGCCGCGCCCGGCATCAGCAAGGACATGACCGAGCAGGTCGGCAAGAGCCTGGAGGGTTAGGCCTTGAATCCTCCCCCGCCAGGGGGAGGTGGCGCGCGCAGCGCGACGGAGGGGGAGGACTCCCCAACGCTTGCTTGGCATCCTCCCCCTGGCGGGGCAGGATTTGAATATCTCAGGCCATCACATTCCGCCCGCGGCTTACCGTCGCGCTGTGGCCGATGCTCGCCGCGGTGGTGCGCTGCTTGATCGTGTCGACGAACAGCCAGTCGTTGCGCACGCTGTCCGGGGCGAGCGTCAGCGCCATATAGCCGCGGCGCGAGGTGTCGCACCATTTGAGCTCGGGATTGGTCTCGACCAGCGCGCGGGCGACGATCTTGGGGTCCACGCCGATCGAGCTTTCGTAGCCGGGCGAGGTCACCGCCTGCCCGGCGAACTCGACGCCGGCGGGCCTGCCGTCCTGCGCGAGGTCGTATGCCCAGGCATTGTGGCTGTCGCCGGCGAGCACCACGAGATTGGCGCTGGCCGCCTGCGCCGCCCTGAGGAAACGCGCTCGCGCCGCGGGATAGCCGCCCCAATTGTCGAGGTTCATCGGCAGTCCGAGGGAGGCCATGGTCACCCCGGCCTGCACATAGCGTTTCGAGAAATCCGAGGCGTCGGGCTTGAGCCATTCCATCGCCTGCTTGGGCGCGACCTGCTTGCCCATGATCGTGCCGAAGCCGACCAACTGCCAGCGCGTGCCGGCCTTGACCGAACGCTTGAGCTCGGCGCCGAGCCAGGCTTCCTGCTCCCAGCCCATCATCGTCATCGCCGGGTCCTGCCACGCCCCGTCCCGGAACGCGGTGAGCGCCGCGACCGGATCGGCGGCGCCGAACAGAGGCGCGGCCGACGAGGGCTTGGTGCGCCCGAGCAGCCGGGTCTCGGTGCGGAACAGCGTCGCGAGCCCGCCGATCTCATACGCCTTCCACGGCTCGTCCGAGACCGGCATCCATTCGCGCCACGCCTGCATCGCGGCTTCGCGGCGCAGGCTCCAGTCGCCCTCCTTGCCGGGGGTATGGTTCTGCGCGCCGCCTTCCCAGCTGTCGTTCGCCGACTCGTGATCGTCCCACTGGATCAGCATCGGCTTGGCGGCGTGCAGCGCCTGCAGGTCGGGATCGCGGCGGTAGCTGGCATAGCGCAGGCGATAGTCGGCAAGGTGGAGGATCTCGGTTGCGGGGAGCTGCAGCCGGTTGGCGACGACCTGGTCGAGCGCCGGATAATTCCCCTGCTGATATTCGTAGATATAGTCGCCGAGATGCACCGCGAGGTCGATGTCGTCGCGCGCCGCGGCATGGCCATAGGCGTTGAAATAGCCGAAGCCGAGGTTGGAGCAGGAGAATATCGCGATGCCGAAGCGCGACGCGCCGCCGTCCGGCAGGGTGCGCGTGCGGCCGACCGGCGAGAAGCTGCCGTCGGGCGCGACGAAGCGATAGTGATAGCGGGTGCCCGGCCTGAGGCCGGTGACGACGATCTTGGTCGTCCAGTCGCGCCACGGGCCGGTGATCGCCTCGCCGCCGGCCACGATCTTGGCGAAGTCGGCGCTCTCGGCGACCTCGACCTTGAGCTTCGCCGAGTCGCCCTTGCCGACATAGCGAGTCCAGAGCAGCATCGAGTCCGGCCCCGGCTCGCCGCTCGCCACCGAATGGGTGAAGCCGTCGACGATCCAGTTCGGCCCTTGCGCGAAGCCTGGCACCGCCCAGGCGCCGAGGCCCAACGTGCCGGTGAGAACGAACGAGCGGCGATCGATGCGGATGGTCATGGCGGGTCTCCCTCCCTGCGTCCCTGGCTCGCGCATATGGCCGGTTCGTGACAGTTCATCTTCGCAGGGCTAGAGCTTGCCGCAACCAGAAGGTTTCAGGAGTTACCGATGCGCAAAACCGCTCTCGCCGCGCTGCTTCTCGCCACTGCCGCCTGCAACCAGGCCCCATCGGCGGGCAACAACGCCACCGCTGCGGCGGATGCCGAGGGCTATGACCTCGCCGCACAGAAGGCGAAGCTCGCGGTGATCGAGATGAAGCCCGACACGAGCTTCCTCACCGACGAGGAGCGCAAGGTCGTCAACTTGCTGATCCAGGCGTCGGAGCAGATGTCGCTGATCTACCGCGCCCAGCGCGACGCCAACTGGAAGCAGACGCGCGCCGCGATCGAGAAGGCCGGCGGCGGGCTGCCGCTCGAGATGTACGACCGCTATTACGGCCCGTGGGACGATCTCGCCGAGAACCGCCCGTTCTTCGGCGACGCGAAGATGCCGGCGGGCGCGGGCTTCTATCCGGCGGACCTGACCAAGGAGGCGTTCGACGCCTATCTCGCCAAGAACCCGGGCGAGAAGGCGGCGCTGACCAGCCCCTATACGATCGTCGTGCGCGACGGCGCCAAGCTCAAGGCGATCCCCTATTCGGTCGCGTTCAAGACCGAGCTGACCGAGGCGGCGCGGCTCCTCAACGAAGCGGCGGCGATCACCACCAATTCCAGCCTCAAGAAATTCCTGACGCTGCGCGCCAAGGCCTTCCTGACCGACGATTATTTCGAGTCCGAACTCGCCTGGATGGACTTGAAGGACACGCCGATCGAGGTCGCGATCGGGCCTTACGAAGTCTACACCGACCGGCTCCACGGCCAGAAGACCGCGTTCGAGAGCTTCGTCACGCTCAAGGACCCCAAGGAGTCGGCCGCGCTCGACAAGTACAAGGGCTATCTCCGCGCGATGGAGGCCAATTTGCCGGTCGAGGAAAAGTACAAGAATTTCCAGCGCGGCTTCGAGAGCCCGATCGCGGTCGCCGAACAGGTGCGCGGCGGCGGCGACAACGTCCCGGGCGTGCAGACCATCGCCTTCAACCTGCCCAATGACGAGCGCGTGCGCGAGGCCAAGGGCGCGAAGAAGGTGATCCTCTCCAACGTGCTCGGCGCCAAGTACGAGCGCATCCTCGCGCCGATGGCGCCGCTGGTGCTGGTGCCCGACCAGGCCAGGCTCGTCGCCAAGAAGTACATGCAGCTCGAGACGCTGTTCCACGAACTGTCGCACAGCCTCGGGCCGGGCACGATCACCGTCAACGGCCAGAAGACCACGGTGAGCGAGGCGCTCAAGGATCAGGCCTCGGGGCTCGAGGAAGCCAAGGCCGATGTGATGGGCGCCTGGAACATCCTGTTCATGATGCGGAAGGGCGAGCTGCCCGTGGCGGAGAAGTCGCAGCTCTTCGCCACCTATCTCACCGGCACCTTCCGCGCGATGCGCTTCGGGATCGAGGAGGCGCACGGCCAGGGCGCGGCGATGCAGTATGGATACCTCAAGGCCAAGGGCGCGTTCGCGTGGGACGAGAAGGCCGGGCGCTACCGCATCGACGACGCCAGGTTCGAGGCCGGCCTCCGCGACCTGCTGCGCGACATGATCGTGCTGCAGGGCAATGGCGACTATGCCGGCGTCAAGGCGTTCATGGCGAAATGGGCGGTGCTCGACGATCACGCCAAGGCGGTGATCGGCACGATGCAGGCGATCCCGGTCGATATCGTCCCGCTCTATCCCAACCGGGTGTGAGGTCAGGTTTCAATCCTCCCCCGCCAGGGGGAGGTGGCGCCGAAGGCGACGGAGGGGGAGGAACCCCGACGTCTAGCATCCTCCCCCTCCGTCAGCTTCGCTGACACCTCCCCCTGGCGGGGGAGGATTAGGAGGGCAGCACCCCGGCCCAGCGGTCCGCCACGGCATCGGCGCTGTAGCGTTCGGTGAGGTGGCGCCGCCCCGCCTCGATCTGCGCCTGCGTCTCCGGCGACCAGTCGCGGTAGCGCGCCAGGCCGCCCTGCCAGTCGTCGAGCGACAGGAACGGGCGCAGTTCCTCATAGGAGGGGATCGCGTCCGCCACCACGCCGAGCCCGAGCAGCAACGCGGTCGCCGGCCGGTTCATCGTCTTGCCGGCGGTGTAGGTGTTGGTCTCGAGCGGGATCACCGCGACGCGGTGCGCTCCGATCGCCTGCGATGCGGTCGCCTGGGTCCAGGGCAGATAGTGAAGCGGCAGCTTCCAGCGCGGCGCCGCGCGCCAGAAGCCGAGCCGGTCATTGCTGATCACGGTCAGCGTCACCTTCGTGCCGGTCGCCGCTGCGAACTCGCCTAGCTGTGCCACCGCCTCGTCGATATGGACATAGCCCGAGACGCGGCCGAGGCTCTTGCCGAACCAGACGCAATGGAGCGCGCCGCGATGCCGCTCGAGGAAGCGGTCGAGACGGCGCAGCTCCCAGCGCTCGCGCAGGCCCGGTGTCGACGCTTCCGCCGGGGTGGCGACGTCGAGCGCGTCGGGGATCACCGTTCGCGGCGCATCGAACGCCACCTCCTCCGCGATCTGCGCGGCGAGCGTCGCGGTCGAGAAGGTGGTGTGCGTCGCCAACCCGAGCAGCTTGCCCACCCGCTCGATCCGCGCGGCCGAGGCATGGCCGACGCGATGCGCGGCGAACAGATTGTCGCACATGTCGTAGATCACCGCCCGCCCGGCCGCGCGCGCCGCCGCGGCGATCTCGACCGCGCGCTCGCCCTGCGACTTGCAGAAGATGATCGCGTCGTAGCTCTCGGGCGCGCGCGCCGGATCGAACGCCTCGATCGCCACGCCGCGCGCCCGCAGCGCCGCCAGCGGCTGGAGCATGCGATAGCGGATCGAGGCGAGGGTCGTATCGACCTTGTCGGCGTGCCAGGCGAAGCGCGCCGGCGTCGTGGCCGGCATCAGGCGACCGCGCTCCGCCGGCCCGCGAGCAAGCCCTCATAATATTCGATCAGCGCGACGGCATGGTCGTGGTCGGACAGCACCTGCCCCGCGGCGTGCCGTGCGGCAGCGCGCAGGATCGCTGGCTCGCGCGCGAACAGGCGGCGGATCGCCGCCGCGGCCGACTTCGAATCCTTGGGCTGATAGGTCTCCGAGAACAGCGGATCGGCGACCTCGGCGCAGCCGCCGTCATTGGGCACGATCAGCGGCAAGCCCGAGGCCAGCGCCTCGGAGGCGACCAGCCCGAACGGCTCCTGGTCCGATCCGTGGATCAGCGCGTCGGCGCTGGCGAGGATACGGCAGAAGCGCTCGCGTTCATACACCGGGCGGAACAGCCGGATATGGCTGTTGCCGGCGATCTGGCGCTCGAGCGTGGCGCGCTGCGGGCCGTCGCCGAGCAGCATCAGCCCGACCGGCATGTCGGCACCCGCACGCTCGACCGCATCGATCACCACCGGCCAGCGCTTCTCCTTGTGGTGCCGGCCGAGCCCGATCAGCAGATGCGCCTCGGGCGGCAGGTCGAGCTGGGCGAGCATCGACGCGCGCAATTTCTCGTCGCGAAGCGCGGGCGAGAAGTGGTTGCGGTCGATCCCCAGCGGCATCGCCGCATCGACGTGCAGCCCGCGCGCGCGATAGCGCTTGGCCAGCGCCGGGCCGTTGGTGACGAACGCGTCGTACTTGCCCAGGAACTTGTCCATGTAGCGCGTGTACCAGCTGAACCAGCGCTCGATCCGCTCGGGGCTGGCGATGCCCTCGAGCCAGCGGTGCGGATAGGCGCCCATATTGTCGTTGTGCGCGAAGAAGATCTTGAGCGCGTCGCCCTTCCAGTCGCCGATGAACCAGGCGGGCCGCCACGGCGAGCAATTCTCGACGACGTCGGGCTTGAGCTCGTCGAGCAGCGCGCAGACCGGGCCGCCGTCGCGGAACAGCCAATAGTTGCGGTCGAGGATCAGCGGCGGCGACTTGACCCAATAGATGCGTCCGCCATCGGGGCGGTCTTCGACGCGGTCCTCGTCCCATGGCGCGATGACGATCAGCTCGTGGCCGAGCTCGGCCAGGATGCGCATCTTGCGGTCGAGATAGGTGCGCACGCCCCCGCCGGTCGGCGAGTAATATTCATTGACGTCGACGATGCGCATCGCTTGCCTCAATCGTTCGGGTCATAGGGTGCGAAGCCTGAAAAGCCACGCAGATACTGGGCGCGGATCGCCACGCGGGTGACGCCGCCGCCCAGGTTGATCGTCGCTTCCTCCCATTTCGGGCGGCTGCGGCCGAGCTTGCGGTTGCTCGGGAAGCCGACGCCGTCGCGCCAGAAGTTGAACTTGTTCTTGCCGTCGCGATCATGGGTGAACAGCAAGGCGTAGCGGCCGGGACGCGGCGCCTTGATGCACATCGTGACCGCGCCGCTCGCCGGGGTGGTCGCCCAGATGCGGCGGAAGAACTTGCCCTCGTTCTTGAGCTTGGTGTCGTCCTTGAGGAAATCGTCCTCGTTCGCCGGGTAGAGCTCGAGCTTCAGCCGCCCGCTGCGGTCCTTGAGGCCGGCGACGTACACGCGGATCGCCGCGCCGTTGCCGCCGTTGCACGCCACCGCATCCTCGCCCAGCACCGACTGCGCGGGGGCAGGCGTTGCGGGGACGAGGAGGGCGAGGAGAATGGCGGCAGGGACGGCGAAGCGTGCGCTCATATGTCCTTCCTGACGAAGCCCAGCAGCGCGAAGCCGGCGATCAGCACGACATGCACGAGCAGGGTGAGCGCGGCCATGAACGCCATCAGCTCGGCCATCGCCTGGCCCTGGCCGATCAGGATGATCGCGAAGCTCGCGAACAGCAGGTCCTTGTTGGGTACGAAGGGCAGGCGCGACACCAGCATGCGCGCGGCGGCGAGCAGGATCCACATGCCGAGCGCGACGTCGGGCATCGCGAAATGCCACGCCAGCGCGGTCAGCAGCGAACCGGCGATCAGGCGCAGGTTCTGGACGCCGAAGATCCACCACAAGGTGCCGCGATCGAGCGAGAAGACGCGGCGCGAGAAGAGCAGGAACGGCACCGACATCGCGACGATGATGCCGGCCGAGACCAGCCCCGTCTTGAACTGCGCGGGCGTCAGCAGCTCGGCGGCGAAGGGCAGCGCGAGCCCGAGCATCGCCAGCGTGATCGCGTTGCCGGCCATCGCCGAGAGGATCGACACGTCCTTCACCGCGCCGAACGGCGCCGCCACCATCCGGGTGCGCTGGCGCGCCCAGGCGTAGAAATAGGCCTCGCCCGAATAGCCGAGCACGACATCGTTGGCGATGCGCTTGCGGTGCAGCGCGACCATGCCGCCGAGCAGCGGGATGCGCCACAGCCGGCGGAAGATGACATAGTCGAAGGTCGGCGCGCACAGATACATGAGCGCAAAGAAGACGTAGAACAGCCAGGTGTCGGGCGCGGTCTGCGACAGGCCGGTCAGCCCCTTGTCGAGCAGCTCGTGCGCGAGGCCACCGATCATCAGCAGCGACAGCCCGGCGCCGAGCAGCGCGGGCCAGCGGCTCCGGATCTTCTTGATCGGCTCCAGCCCGGCGATGTCGGACGCCGCGGGGATCGGCCCTGGATCTGCGACGGTCGTATTCATCGAAGCCTGCGCTCCCGGTGGTTCAACATAGGCCAATCTGGTGCCCTTCTCCCGGGAGCGTAATGTTTTTCGCGCGCCTTTAGCCGCACCGGGTGACGGACGCAAAATACGCCGCGTCGCCCGGTGGCAGCAGAATGCGGTTTCTTCTGGGGCCGATTTGGGCTTTAGCAGGGCAGCCTTCAACCCGTGCCGGATCGCCGTGCCCGATCATCCGCCCGCTGCAGCGCATATTCTGAGCTTTGCCCAGACACTTAAGGGTGGCGGGGTGGAACGCGCGATGCTGCGCATGGCGGACGGCTGGGCGAGGGCCGGGCGGCGCGTGACCCTCGTGATTGGCGACAGCGGCGGCGCACTGGCGCACGAAATCCCGGCCGGCGTCGCGGTGCGCGAGCTGGGCAGCACCGCTTATCGCGCGCTGTTCGGCTTGCCCGCGATCGTCCGCGAGCTGGCGCCCGACGTGATCTTCTGCCCCGGCAACCACTATACCGGCGCCGCCTTCTGGCTGCGCACGAGGCTCGGCCGCGCCTGCCCGCCGATCGTGGGCAAGGTGTCCAACGCGCTGGTCCGCCCGGACCTCAGGCGCGGCGCCGGGGCGAGCTATCGTGCCTGGCTGCGCCTGCATCCGCGCTTCCTCGACGCGGTGGTGGCGATGACCCCGGCGATGGCGGGCGAGGCGGTCGGCGCGATGGGCCTCGCGCCCACGCAAGTCCATGTCATCCCCAATCCCCCGGCGCAGCCGATCGCGGATGCGCCGCCGCCGCAGCTGCCCGAGGGGCGCTTCCTGCTCGGGGTCGGTCGTCTCGCGCCGCAGAAACGCTGGGAACGGCTCATCACCGCAATGCCGCGGCTGCGCGATCCCGAGGTCAAGCTGGTCATCCTCGGCGAAGGCGAGGAGCGCGAGGCGCTCGAGCGATTGGTCGCGCGGCTGGGGCTTGAGGATCGCGTGTCGATGCCGGGTCATGCGCCCGATCCGCTCCCGGCCATCGAACGCGCCGCGGCGGTGGTGCTGACCAGCGAGTTCGAAGGCGTCCCGGGGGTGCTGCGCGAGGCGATCGCGCTCGGCACCCCCGCGATCGCGACCGATTCGAGCGTGGCGATCCACGAGCTTATCGATAGCGCCGCGCGCGGCACGATCGTGCCGCCGGGCGACCGCGCGCGGCTGGTCGGCGCGCTCAACTATTGGCTCATGCCGGGGCGCCAACGCCCGGCGCCGCGGCCCGAGACCGGACCCGACCCGATCGATGCCTATCTCGAGCTTTTCGATCTGCTCGCGGCTCAGCGCGGCCGGTAGCTGAAGCCGATCCACAAGGTACGCGGCGCGGCGCGCTCGACGATGCCGTTGCCGGTGACCGCGGTCTCGATCCGTGCGTCGGCCAGATTCTCCCCGCGCGCCTCGATCGCCAGGCCGTCCGTCAGGGGCAGCGCGGCTCGCGCGTCGAAGGTGACGGCGTCGGCTAGCGTCCGCGCGTTCTGGTCGTCCTCGAACTGTGGCCCGATATAGCGAGCGGTGAGCGAAACCCCGGCGCGACCGCGCGTCCAGCCGAGGCTCGCCGACCCCTGGTGCCGCGCGACCTGCGCCGGCCGCAGCCCGTCGAGCGGCGCGGCGGTGCCCGAGGCCTCGACCCGCGCGTCGGTGAAGGCCCAGGAGGCGCTCGCCCGCCATGGTCCCGACCGCCAGCGCAGATCGGCCTCGATCCCCTTCGCCACGATCGCGTCGAGGTTGAGCCGCTGGCGGGAGGCCGCGCCGGTATTCGGGTCGGTCGCCAGCGTGACGTTGCCGATCGCGCCGCGGATACGATTCCAGTAGCCGGTGGCGCTGAAGCTGAACGCGGGCGACGGGGTCAGGTCGATGCCCGCCTCGACTCCCGCAAGCCGCTCGGGATCGAGCAGCGGGTTGGCCGCGGTGACGTCGGCACCCGCGCGGAATGGGCGATAGAGCTCGTTGAGCGTCGGCAGCCGCCACCCGGTATAGGCGGCGGTGCGCAGCGACACCGCCGGCGCGAGCTTCACCGCCGCGCCGGCCCGGCCGCTGGCTTCCCAGCCGCTGCGATCGGCGAAGGACAGGTCGGTGAGCGGCACACCGCCTGCGAGCGGCGCTTCGAACAGCGCGCCGTTCGCGATCGTCCAGCGATCGATGCGCCCGCCCGCGCTCAGCGTCAGCGCACCGCGCTCGAGGCTGAGATCGGCGAACAGCCCGCCGGTCAGCGTCTCCCCACCCGCGCTGCGCCGCCGCGTCGGGTTGCCCGCGACATAGGTGAAGAGCTCTTGCGTCCGCCCCGCGGTGTGGCGCAGGTCGCCGCCCAGCCGCAGCGTCGTTCCCGCGCCCAGCGGCGGCTGCACCTCGATCCGCGCCCCCGCGCCCGTCGCCGGCACATGCTGGTCGAGCGTGGGCGCGGCGGTCGCGCGGCCGGTACCGATGCTGGCGAACCCGCTCGAGAAATCGCGATGCTGGAGATAGGCGAGCGCCGCCCAGCGCCAGCTGCCGCGCCCGACCAGCCGCACGCTGGCATCCGCGCCGTGGCTGGTCATCGGCGTGAAATCGGTGCCGCGGTCGCGCTCGTCGCTGAAGCCCGACAGGTTCGCCTGCAGCTCGACGCTCTCGCTTACCGGGACCACCGAACGCAGCGCGAGGCTGGCCTGGCGATAGGGCGCCGCGCGATCGGCGAGGCCGCGATCCTCCTCGACGATCGGCACGAAGCCGTCGCCGCGCGCGAACTGCCCGGCCACGGTCAGCGATCCCGCGCCGAGCTTCGCCCCGCCGGTCGCGACCAGGTCGATCGACTCGCGGCTGCCGTAGAAGCCGGTCAGCGCCAGCGGCCCCAGCGCGTCCGCGTCGGCGCTGCTCAGCTCGATCGTCCCGGCCAGCGCGCCCGCGCCATGATAGCCGCTGCCGCCGCCGCGCGTGATGCGCACCGAGGCCAGCCGCTCGGGCAGATAGGCGGGAAAGGGCACCCACCCGCCGAACGGATCGGCTTGCGGCACCCCGTCGAGCAGCAGCAGCGCCCGGCTCGATGCATTGCCGCCGAGGCCGCGCAAGGTGATGCCCTGCGCCGTCGCGTGCGCCGAGCGCGAATCGGCGCGGCGGAACTGCGCCGCGCCCGCGGCATCGCGCAGCACGTCCTCGAACCGCCCGCTCGCGCTTTGCGTCAGCCGCTCGCGATCGATCTCGGCCACGGCATAGGCAGCCTCGCCCGGCGGCGCGTCGAGGCCCTGCCCGGTCACCACGATCTCCTGGGCGGCGGCGGGGACGGGAAGGATCAGCAGGGCCCAGGCGGCCCTCATGCGGGCCTGGCCCGGTCCGGATGCGCGGCGGCGAAAGGTTCGAGCGCGGACGCCGCGGCATCGGCCGCGACCAGTCGCGGATAGGCGTCGAGCGGCAGCTCGAAGCGGCGGGCGTTGTACATCTGCGGCACCAGCAGCACATCGCCGACATCGGGCGTGTCGCCGCCCAGGAACGGGCCCTCGCCCGCCATCGCCTCCAGCGCCGCGAAGCCCTCGGCGATCCAGTGGCGATACCAGTCGGCCTTGGCCGCCTCGTCGGCGCCGAACTGCGCCTCGAGCCGCTTGAGCACGCGCAGATTGTTGATCGGATGGATGTCGGCCGCGATCAGCAGCGCGCGCGCCATCGCCTCTGCGCGCGCCAGCGAATCGGCGGGGATCAGCCGCGGCTCGGGCCAGGTCGCGTCGAGCCACAGGCCACCCGCCGTCTTGCCAATCGATCTGGACATCATTTCGTCGCTCCTTGAATG
>NZ_JBCNMA010000023.1:0-45282 GCF_039595165.1 Sphingomonas sp. | reverse complement strand
AGCTGCCGCCCGGCGCGACCGCCACGTCGATCGTGCCGTCGAGCGTCAAGTTCCCGCCCACGTTCACGAGATCGTTGAGCAGGCCGCCCGCGGTGTTGGCCTGACCGAACTCGAAGGCGAGCCGCGAGCCGCCGCCGAGCACGAGATTGCCGTTGATCGCCAGCGTGCCCACGCCGTTGCTGCCGGGCGCGAGCGTGCCGCCCGCGCTCATGTCGACGCTGCCGCCGATCGTGCCGGCGCCGCCCAGCGTGCCCGCCGCGCCCACGGTGGTGAGGCCGGTCGCCGCGGACTGGTCGCCATCGACCAGCAGCGTACCGGCGTTGATCAGGGTCGCGCCGCCATATGTGTTGACCCCGGTCAGGCGCAGCGTGCCGGCGCCGTCCTTGATGAGCCCGCCCGCGCCGACGAAGCGGGGCGAGATGCCGATATCGTGGCCGCCGGTGTCGATGAGCACGCCGCTCGCACCCAAGGTGACGTCGCGGGTGCCGAAGCCGTTGAAGAAATTGTCGTTGTCGTCCGTGGCGCGCAGCAGGCCGCCGTCGATCGAGACGCTGGCCGTCCCGGCGCCGGCCGTCAGGCCGGAGGTCTCCAGCACCGCGCGGTTGGCCGCGGTGCCCGTCAGGGTCAATGTTCCGCCCATGCCCGCCGTCGTGCCGAGGAGAACGCCGCCCTCGGCCCGGACGCGCCCGCCATTCTCGATCGCGAGCGAGCCGTTCGCCATATGGCCGATGGTGATGCTGAACGGACCCGCCAGCCAGTTGGACCCCGCGCCGGTCACCGTCACGCTGCCGTCGCCGCCGGGATTGGCGCCGACATAGCCCTGGTTGCTGGTGACGCTCGCGCCATTCTCGATGCGCAGGCTGCCCGTGCTGCCGAGCCCGACCGTGAGCTGGCCCACATTGCTCCAGATCGAGCCTGCTCCGGTGACGAGAACCTCGCCATGCGCGGCGCTGCCGACGACCCCGTCATTGCTCGAGACCTGGCCGCCATTCTCGATGCGCATCGTCCCGGTGCCGAACAGGCCGACATTGATGCGGCCGCTATTCTCCCAGGCGGAGCCGGCCCCGCTCACCACCACCTGGCCGACGCCGGCGGTATTCAGGCCGATGTTGCCCATGGCGCTCACGACCCTGCCGCCGGCGGTGATGTCGAGCGTGCCGGTGCCGTTGTCACCCACCGCCAGGTCGCCCGTGGTCCAGGTCGAGGCGTTGCCGCCGCCGTCGCTGCCGGTGACCACGAGAATTGCCTGCTCGCCGGCTTCGCGGCCGACGACGGTATAGGCATTGGCGAGCGTGCCGCCGTCGGCGAGGCGCAGCGTTCCCGTCCGGACGGCGAGGTCACCGGCGATGGTGCTCGTCCCGGTCAGCACCAAGGTGCCGAGGTCGGCCTTCTCCAGATTGCCCGCGCCGGTCAGGTCGGATGCGATCGTCGCGGTGAAGCCAGCGCCCGCCGCGGTACCGTCGCCCACGCGGATGATCGAATCCGCGGCCGTGAGCCCGATCGCCCCGCCGGTGATCGTATAGCCGCTGCTGGCGAACTGCATGCCCGAGGCATTTACCGCGCCCTGGCTGGTCTCCACCGTCACCGTGCCGGGCGCCGCCATGAAGATCGCGAAGGCGCCGTCTGGGTAGACGGAGTTGATCGAGCCGTCGGCGACGGTCCAGTTGTCGTTGCCGCTGCCGCCCTGCCACACGCCGTCGCCGCCGGCGAGGATGCCGTCGCCGCGCGCCCCGTTGCCGTCCCAGAAATTGACGTCGCCGCCGGCGAAGTTGACTAGGTTGACTTGGTTGGCGACCGAGGTCTGGACGGTGACGAGGCCGCCCGGCACCGAGCCCAGCACCAGCCCCTGATCGTTGAGCGAGCCGGCATAGCTGATCACGCGGTACACGCCGACGTCGAAGCTGCCGCCAGGCGTCACGGTCACGTCGAGCGTGCCGTCGAGGGTCAGGTTCCCGCCGACGTCGATGAGGTCGTTGAGCGGGCCGCCGACCACGTCGGACTGGCCGAACTCGAAGTCGAGCAGCGAGGCGGCGGTGAGCGTGAGGTCACCCGCGATGGTCAGCGTGCCCGGGCTGTTGCCCGCCGCCAGTACGCCGTCGGCGACGTTGACGCTGCCGCCGATCGTGCCCGCGCCGCCGAGCCGGCCGCCGTTCAGCACGTTGACGATGCTGGCCGCGCCGCCGAGCGTGCCGTTCACGCGCAGCGTTCCGCCCGAGACCGTGGTCGTCCCGGTGAAGCCCACGCTGTCGCCGGTGAGGTTGGTGTCGCCCGCCATCTGGTTGATCGCGCCCGCGCCGGAGATCGCGGCGCCGAAGCGATAGTCGGTGTTGGTGTGGTTGAAGTTGAGACGCGAGGTCGCGCTGCCCAGGGTGAGCGCCGGCGCGGTGAACGTGCCGACCGCCGTGGCGGCCTGACCCTCGCTGCCGCCGATGCTGAGGATACCGGTCGCGGTGCCGGCGTTGGCCAGGACCAGCGATCCGGCGAGGTTTACTGCGCCGCGATCGCTGAGGACGAGCTCGCCCGTGCCCAGGCCGCTGCCGAGCACCAGATCGCCGACGGTAGTGGCGAAACGCGAATCGGTGCCCGAGACGATCAGTCGAGCCGCACCGGTTGCCCCGGAGCTTGATCCAAAGGTGGCGTTGGTGAAGCTCGCCCCACCGCCTTGATCTACGGTGAAGGTGCCTGCGGTCATCAGCAGCGAGCTAGCGCCGGTCCAGTTCGAGCCGGGTCCGGTGATCGCGACGGCGAGCGGGTTGGTGCTGGTGGCGGTGCCGATCTGGCTGGCACCTGCGGTGCGCAGCGTGCCGCCAGCGGTGACGGTCGCGGTGAATACGTTGTTGCCGACCGCGGCTCCCTGAATTCCGCCTGCCACATCGACAAGTGACCCCGTGCCGGCGATGTTGAGTTGCGCGGAGAGGATAGGCAGAGAGCGCATCGCCAGGTCGCCGGCCGTGGTCCGGAGCGTGCCGCCGTCGGTGACGTTTACGATGGCCGAACCGCCGAGCGAGCCCACTCCGGTGAGGGAGGCGGTGCTGAAAACCGAACTCGCGCCGTCGATGCTCAGCTTGGCTCGGTTGATATTCGTGGCGCCACCGGAAATCACGGCGGCACCCCCAACGATGCGAAGCTCGCCATTCAAGCCGGTGATGCCGGTGGCGCCGCCATAGCTGCTGGAGCCGGTGAGCGTGGTGACGCCGGCGCCGGCTATAATCAGTTCGCCAGTCCCGGTGACCGAACCCGCATAAGTATAGGCGTTCGATCGGTTGAAGGTCAGCCTGCCGTTATTGAGCACGTCGCCCACGATGGAGCCGGTGGTGCCTCCATTGCCGATGATCAGCGTGCCGGCTGCGATCGTCGTGCCGCCGGTGTAGGTGTTGTCACCCACCAGGGTGAGCACGCCTGATCCGGACTTGGTCATGGCGCCGCCGTCGAGCAGCGGCTGGGAGAGGATCAGGCTTCCGGCGGCGACCTCGAAACCGCCGCCGCTTGCGCCCCAGTCGATCGTCTTCGTGATGTTTCCGGTGCTGCCGGTCCACCGGAGCGCGCCGCCATTGATGGCGACCGCGCCGGTCCCGAGCTTGGCCGCCGTGTCCACCGAAAGCTTGCCTCCGGTGATCGTGAGGCCGGAATAGGTGTAGCCTGCGCCCGCCGTTAATGTCGTCGTGCCGGTTCCGCTTTGAATGACCGCTCCGCCATTGATGCTCCCTACAGACACGTCGCTGTCTTGCTGGAAGTTCAGCGTGCCGCTGCTGATGATGTTTACGAAAAGCTGGCCGGCGGCGGTGTTTCTGTCAAACAGGAGCGTGCCCTGCTGGAGCTCCCAGACGCTGCTCGGCATTCCGGCAGCACTGCCCGTCAGCGTCCAGGTGCTGGCGCCGGACTTCACGAATCGCGTGAAATTCCGGTACTGTGCGGTGGGTCCGACCAGCGACATGTCGAAGCCGGCATCGGCTGCCCCGCCCAGCGCCAGCGTCTGAGCGAACGTTGCCGCGGCCGGGGCGATCACATTGCCCTGGATGTTCGATCCCGCCCGCAATTCGAGCAACAGCAGACTGTTGACGTTTCGGTCGAGCCGGATCGCGTCGCTCTGTCCGGCGCCGGCCCTGATGGTGCCGCTGTTGATGATCGTGACGGTCCAGCGCTGGCTGTAGTCGGAGATGGCAGCCGCCCCGTTGCCTCCCTCGATCAGCCCCGAATTGGTGATGGTGGCGATGTTGCTGCCGAAGCCGCCGATTGCGAAATTGCCGGCGACGACCCCGTTAACGTCCGACCCGCCGCGGATCGTGCCGGTATTGACGATCGAAAGGTTGCTGGTCAGCGTTCGGGCATAGACGCCCACGCCGGAGCCGTCGGCCTGGCTGTTCGAGCCCTGGATCAGGCCATTGTTGACCAGCGTGGCGCCGTTGATGATGGCGACGCCGGACCCGGCGCTGGTGCCGGTGGGACTGAGCGCGGCGGAAACCACGTCGCCGCCGCGGATGGAGCCGCCGTTCACGAAGGTGCCGGTCCCGTTGAGGGTGACCCCGAACGAGGGACTCTGACCAGCGCTCTGGGCCGCGCCACCCGTGATCGTCGCGGTGCTGTTGATCGTCCCGGACCCCGCGTTGAGGATCAGGCCTGACCCATGTCCGCCGCCGGACGCACCGTTGATCGTTCCGGTCAGATTGAGCGTCGCCGAGGAGTTGATGATATTGACCGCATTGCCCGCGGGCCCGGTCAGCACGAACCCTTGCGTGTCGATCGCGACCGGCAGGTCGGGGAGGGTGAAGACAGTGTTCGATACGCTGAAGCTGGAGCCCAGGACGATGCGGGGATTGGGATCGTTGTTAGCGACTGCGTCGAGCAGTGCCTGTCGCAGCTCGGCCTCGCTGTTGACCACATAGTCCGCCGCCGACGCGGCGGAGGGGAGGACCGACGCCAGCGCGAGCGCGGCGCCCCCGGTGCCTGCGAGCAGCCGGCGCTTGCCGCCGGAGGAACGTGAAATGCCGCTCTTGCTGCCCGACGACGCCTTCATTGGGATTCTCCTGGGGTAGATTTGCCGGGATGACCGGGATGCTCCGTGCGGAGCCGCAGGTTCAGGGGAGGGGAGGCGCGGCCTTGGTCGGGTGGCGGGCGGTGCCGCGGCCGGCGTGGATCGCGGACCCCCGGGACGATTCCCACGGCAGAGACGCGGCCCTTGTTACGCATCAGGCGACCCCCTCGTTCGTTATCGATCCGAACGTTGCGAGCCCGAAATGCCCCCTAAAAAGTTAACATAGTATATTTGTCGTACGTATTTTCACGGTTTACGCGGCGTTGCCGACGATTGCCCGGACGCCACGGCAGGCGCGGCAATTCGCTGCGCGCAGGACGATGTGCGGCGGCTCCCGCGAGGGGAGGAAGAGTGTTCAGCGATGCGGTTAACGTGCCGGCGATTTCGCTGCGGCGAAAGTTGGTCGGGGCGACAGGATTCGAACCTGCGACCCCCACACCCCCAGTGTGATGCGCTACCAGGCTGCGCTACGCCCCGACCAGAGGCACGGCCCTCTAGGCGTCCGCGGCAGGCGATGCAAGGGGGAAGGAGCGGGGCGTTGCCCGGATGCCACAGGCGCGGCAATGGTTGCGCGCCTGCAACGCCCATGGTAGCGCGCGCCGCTTGAACGGGGGCCCTGTCGCCCCCACCATTCAGGCCAGCCAAACCGGGCTCGGGGAACCATGATCATTTCACCAGCATATGCACAGGCCGCAGGCGGCGCGGCAGCCACCGGCAGCGCCGCAGGATCGTTCCTGTCGATCGCGCCGCTCGTCCTCATCTTCATCGCCTTCTACTTCCTGATGATTCGCCCGCAGCAGAAGCGGATGAAGCAGCTTCAGGCGACGATCGGCGCGATGAAGAAGGGCGACACCGTGGTCACCGCGGGCGGCCTGGTCGGCAAGGTGGTATCGGTCGACGACACCTATGCCCAGGTCGAGATCGCCACCGGCGTCAAGGTCAAGGTGGTCAAGGCGACCATCGTCGAGGTCCAGCCGCTCGGCGGCGGCAAGCCCGCGAACGACTGAACCGATGCTCGATCTCCCGAAGTGGAAGATTTGGTCGATCTGGCTGTCGATCGCTGTCTGCATCCTGCTCGCCATCCCGAGCTTCGTGCCCGAAGCGACGCGCGCGCGCCTGCCCTCTTGGGTGCCGCAGCCGACCGTCAATCTCGGCCTCGACCTCGCCGGCGGCAGCTCGATTCTGCTCGAGGCTGACGTCGCCGATCTCGCGCGCACGCGTCTCACCGCCAAGCGCGACGAGATCGAGACCGAGTTCCGCCGCCAGGATCCGCGCATCGACATCGGCGAGATCTCGATGCGCGACGGCGTGATCAGCTTCATGGTCCGCGACGTGGCGCAGGTCGACGCGGCGCGCGAGCGGCTGCTCCAGCTCACCGGCAGCGGCGCCGGCATGACCGGCCAGCGCGAATGGACGATCGAGGTGCGCGACGGCACGCGCTTCATCGTCACCCAGACCAATGCCGGGCTCGACCAGGCGGTCAAGCAGGCGATGGCCGACGCGCGCGAGGTGGTCGACCGCCGCATCAACGCGCTCGGCACGCTGGAGCCGACGATCGTGCTCGAGGGCCGCAACCGCATCCTCGTCGAGGTGCCGGGCCTCAAGGACCCGGAGTCGTTGAAGCAACTGCTCGGCAAGACCGCGCGGCTCGAGTTCAAGCTGGTCGATATCGCCGCCAACCCGGCGCAGATCGCCGCGGGCAACGCGCCGATCGGCAGCGAGCTGCTGCCCTATCCCGATGCGCCGGCGGGCCTGCCCTATGTCGCCTATCCGACGCGTGAGGGCCAGAAGCCGATGATCGCGCTCAAGCGCCAGACGATCGTCAGCGGCGACCAGCTGATCGACGCGAAGCAGGAGTTTGACGATCAGCAGCAGCCGGCCGTCGGCTTCACCTTCGACGGCCAGGGCGGACGCCGCTTCGCGCGGGTGACTCAGGAGAATGTCGGCAAGCCGTTCGCGATCATCGTCGACGGCAACGTCATCTCCGCGCCCAATATCCGCGACGCGATCCTCGGCGGCCGCGGGATCATCAACGGCGGCTTCACCGTCGAGAGCGCCAACGAACTCGCCATCGCGCTGCGCTCGGGCAAGCTGCCGGTGGCGCTCAAGGTGGTCGAGGAACGCACCGTCTCGGCCGAGCTCGGCCAGGATTCGATCGAGAAGGGCATCCTTGCCGGCGTGGTCGGCACGCTCGCGCTGATCGTCTTCATGCTGATCACCTATGTGCGGTTCGGCGTCTACACGACGTTCGCGCTGCTGGTGAATGCGGTGATGATCTTCGGCATCATGGCGTTCTTCGGGGCGACGCTGACCTTGCCCGGCATCGCCGGCTTCGTGCTGACGATCGGCGCGGCGGTCGACGCGAACGTGCTGATCAACGAACGCATCCGCGAGGAGCAGCGCATCCGCAACCGCGCCGCGGTCCCCGCGGTCGAGTTCGGCTACAAGGAAGCCAGCCGCGCGATCTTCGACGCGAACATCACCAACGTCATCTCGGCGGCGATCATGTTCGTGTTCGGTTCGGGCCCGATCCGCGGCTTCGCGGTCGTGCTCGCGATCGGCATCGTCACCTCGGTCTTCACCGGCGTCACCTTCACCCGTCTGCTCGTTGCGGACTGGCTGAAGCGCAACCGCCCGAAGACGATCAACATTTAAGGGCCGCCGGTCATGCGTCCGCTCAAGCTCGTTCCCGACAACACCAACATCCCGTTCCTCAAGTGGCGGAACGTGGCGATGGGCCTGTCGATCCTGCTGATCGTCGGCTCGATCGCGCTCTGCTTCGTCAAGGGGTTCAACCTCGGCATCGACTTCGTCGGCGGCCAGCAGACTCGCGTCACCTTCACCCAGCCGGTCGAGATCCCGCAGCTGCGCGAGCGGATCGAAGCGCTCGGCGTGGGCGAGGCGACGATCCAGCGCGCCGGGACCACCAACGAATATTCGATCCGCACCCCGCTGCCCGAGGGCGGCGAGGACGCGGCGAACAAGGCGGCGAGCGCGATCCGCGGCGCGATCGTGAAGAGCTATCCGGGCGCGCAGGTCGGCGGCGCACAGAGCGTGTCGGGTAAGGTCTCCGAAGAGCTCTTCCGCAACGGCGCGATCAGCCTCAGCCTCGCGATGATCGCGATCGCGCTGTACATCTGGTTCCGCTTCGAATGGCAGTTCGGCGTCGGCGCGCTGTTCGCGCTGTTCCACGACGTCGCGCTGACGCTCGGCTTCTTCGCGCTGACTCAGCTCGAGTTCGATCTCAACATCGTCGCGGCGGTGCTGACGATCATCGGCTATTCATTGAACGACACCATCGTCGTCTACGACCGTATCCGCGAGAACATGCGCAAATACCGCAAGATGGAGATGGAGGAGCTGCTCAACCTCTCCATCAACGAGACGCTGTCGCGCACCGTGGTAACTTCGCTGTCGATCGGCATCGTGCTGACGATCCTGCTGGTGCTGGGGCCGGACGTGATCTTCGGCTTCACCGCGGCGATGCTGCTCGGCATCGTCATCGGTACCTTCTCGTCGGTCTATGTCTCGGCGGCGATCCTGCTGTGGCTCAAGTTGCGGCCCGACAGCTTCCTGCCCAAGGAAGCGAGCGGTCCCAAGGGCGTCGAGGGCGCGGAGCGGGTCAGCTTCAAGGACATGCCCTGATGCGCATGGACCGGCCCCGCGTCGAGGGGCCGGTGGTGGCGGGTTTCTCGAGCGGCGGCTTCCGGGTCGACGACAATGTCTATCTGGGCCTGCTGCTCACCCCGGCGCGCGCCGAAAGCTGGACTCCGCCGCCGCTCGAGGCGCTGACGCCCGAGGCGTTCGCGCCGCTCGCGGCGATGGACCCGCAGCCTGAATTCCTGCTGCTCGGTACGGGAAGCACGCTGCGTCGCCCGCCGCCCGCGCTGGAGGCGGCATTGCCCTTCGGGATCGAAGTGATGGACAGCCGCGCCGCGGCGCGCGCCTGGGGCGTGCTGCGCGCCGAGCTGCGCTGGATCGCGGCCGCGCTCTACCCGCTGGACTGAGCGCGCGCCGCCACCAGCCCCGTCAGGTGATCGTAGAGCGCGGCGGTGTTCGCTTCCCAGGTGAAGCCCGCCGCGGCGGCACGCACGGCATCGCGCGGCGGCGATGCGGCGAGCAACTCGCCGATCGCCGCGGCGAAGGCAGGCGCGCTCCGTGCGGCGATGCGGCCCGCGGTGGGGGAGGTGACGACCTCCGCGGCGCCGCCGGCATCGGGGATGACGATCGGCGTGCCGCTCGCGAGCGCCTCGACCCAGGCATTGGCGAGTCCCTCGGACGATGAGGCGAGCGCCATCACGTCGGCGGCGGCGAGCAGCGGCGGCAACTCGGCATGGGCGACGCCGCCGAGCAGCTTCACCCGATCGCCGAGGCCGAGCCTTGCGATCTGCGCCGCGAGCCTGGGGCGCTCGGGTCCTTCACCGGCGATGCGCAGCTGCACGCCGGGCAGAGCGGCCACCGCGTCGATGACGATGTCGTGCCCCTTGCGCGGGATCAGCGCGCCGACCGAGACGATGAGCGGGCCGTCGATGCTCAGCTTCGCTTTTTCCGCCGCCTGATCGCGTGGCGCGAAACGGGCGAGGTCGACGCCGGTGTGATGGACGCGGATACGCTCCCGGGGCATCCCGAGCGCCGCCATGTCCGCCCGCATCGCCTGCGATACGGCGAGCAAGCCATCGGCTGCCTGTCCGGCACCGATTACCTGTCCGGCTGTCGGCGCGACGCGGCCCCAATGATGGATATCCGCACCTCGTGCCTTGATTGAGACAGGGATGCCGAAGCGCTGCCCCAGCGCGATCGCGGCGGGGCCGTCAGGGAAGAAAAAGCTCGCGTCGATCACCTCGAAAGCGAAGTCGCGCCGGATATGGGCGAGCAGCGGCGCCAGCGTGCGCGTGAGCATCGCCGCGTGGAAGCGCCCGCCGGTGCCGGGGAGATTGAGGAAGCGCGGACGCCAGGTTTCGAGGCCTTTCCAGTCTTCGTGCCGGGGCAGGTGGGCAAGCGGCGCATAGTGGCCGCGGCGGCTGAGCGGCCAGGGCGGCAGCCCCAGCGGCGCGACCAGCTTGAGCTCGACGCCGGGATGCGCGGCGAGGCCCAGGGTCTGCCGTTCGACGAACACCCCGAAATTGGGGCGCGAGGCGTCGGGAAAGAGCGAGGAAAGGGTGAGCACGCGAAGCATGGCCCCGCGTGCCTACACCCGGCGAGGTTAAAGCGCGATTAGGTCAGCGGCAGCGGATTTCGCCCGGGCGATCCGCGGTGCTGCCGATCGCTGCGCCGCCGACCGCGCCGAGGATCGTGCCCAGCGTCTTCGAGCCGCCCGGCGCGAGGACGTTGCCGAGCAGGCCACCCGCGGCGGCACCGACGATCAGCCCGGCCGAACCGTCGCTGCGCCGGCAATAATAGCGGCCGTCGCGGCCCCGATAAATGCGATCCTCGCGTGCCAGCCGGCGCTCCTCGTAGCTGCCCTCGCGATAATAGCGCGGCGCGTCCCAATAATCGTCGCTGGCGTAGCCGGGCCGGTCGTCATAGCCATAATTGGTGCAGGCGCCGGTCACCGCCATTGCGGCTGCGCTCGCTGCGATCATCAACTTCTTCATCGGGCATCTCCTGCTGCGACGTCCCGCTCGTTTCCCCAACGAAACGGGGCGCGGAAGTTTCCCTCCGCGCCCCGCAGATATCGGTTCCGCTTCGATCAGCGGCAGCGCCGCTTGCTGCCGCTGCGCTCGATCTCGCGGCCGGCGACCGCGCCGGCTGCCGCGCCCAGCACGGTGCCGAGCGTGCGGTCACCGCGCGAGTCGATCGTGCGGCCGACCAGCGCGCCGGCGACGCCGCCGACCACCAGGCCGGTCGTGCCGTCGGACTTGCGGCAATAGCGGCGGCCGTCGCGGCCGCGCCACTCGCGGTACGCATAGCGCTTCTTCTGCACCCCGGCTTCGGCCTTGGACGCGGGAAGGATGACGGCGGCGGGAACCGCCAACGAAGCGGCGCTGAGCGCCAGCATCAGATTACGCATGTCGAATACTCCATCTCTACCTGAAACCTGTGCCCCCCAACGCGCCGGTCTTCGCATCGGTTTCATGAACGTAACATTTCGTGCCATTCATACGGCATGCAGGAAGCGAAATTGATCATCGAAACCCTTGGTCTGGCCCCGCATCCAGAGGGCGGCTGGTACCGCGAGACCTGGCGTGGCGGCGCGGAAGAGGGGCAGCGCTCGCCCGGCACGGCGATCCTCTACCTGCTCGAATCGGGCTGCCGCTCGCACTGGCACCGAGTCGATGCGGACGAATTGTGGCTGTGGCATGCGGGCGCGCCGCTCGATCTGCTGATCGCCGACGAAAAGGATGCGAATCCGGTACTTGTCCCTCTTGGCGGCGAGGTGGCGCACGGCTACAGGCCCCAGGCATTGGTGCCCGCGACTCGGTGGCAGGCCGCCGAAGCGCGACACGGCTGGTCATTGGTGAGCTGCGTGGTCGTCCCCGGCTTCGACTTCGCCGGGTTCGAGCTCGCTCCGCCCGATTGGGCACCGGGGGACTGATCGCTCCCCGTTATCCACGTTATCAACAGGCCGTAACGCGTCGATTGCGGGTTTGCGCGACTCGGAAACGATGACAGCATCAGCCTTGTAAGCGGACGAAGACGCAGCGAGAAATCAAAGCCAAATCAGAAGTTTGCAACGGATCGACAAGCGCAGGTGCCTTCGGGAAACCACGCGTGACGATACGGGGACACCACCCCGGGAAACGGCCCGTCCCGCTCGCGAGAGCGGGTGGGATGGAAACGAAACGGATCCGGTGTCCAAAACGTCTCTCCGATGCTTCGGCATGGGAAAGGCGGGCCGCCAGGGCAGGAAATGCTCCCCCGGAGCATGGCCCAGCCAGGCGACCAAAACGCGAAGCCCAGGCCTTCGGGCGACAGGTGGAGCGGGTTGTCAGGGCGGACAGTGCTTCGGCGCTGTCGAGCCGGATAACCAACCGCACGGAAATTGTCTTTTTCCTGGGGCTCGCCCTTGGAAGCGGCATGGACCGGGCGGGGACATCGAAACGCGACGATCCTTCGGGATCGACGGGATTTGATGACCGAAACCGCGAAGCCGATGCCGCACGGCAAAGGTGGAGCAAAGGACATCGAGGTGGGAAGCCGATCCTTCGGGATTGCCCCCGCCCCGGTGACCGGCCGAGGGAAGGCATTCGCTGACCACCGGCCAAGCGCTCTGGTCCGCCACCCTTGCCGGCGCGGATCGGGCGATGCCGCCGACGTGAAGGCGCGCGCAGCCCTTGCGGCAGCGCGAGGTCCGAAAGTCCGGCGACACGGGGGGCTGGCGGAAACGCCGGCCCCCTTTTCCTTGCGCCTTTCTCTGTTCTTTACGTTGTATCCTGCCGCTGCCGAGAAGTTGACGAAGTTACGCGGAACGCGATTCATTCTGTCAACTTCATCGTCTTCATATGGGCGGGGTGCGTTAACCAGGCGCTGATCGACGAGATCAAAGAGCGGCGCTATGCAGCTGGTCGATGCAAGCAAACCAATTCCAACATTGCAAGCGGGGTAGTTATCGGGTGGAAAGCTGTCGCTCATTGGAACTCAGCGACGAGCTTCCACCGTTTCAAATTCGCGAAATGACGCAGTATCGGGCAAAGTAAATCCCCGGCGAGCATCAGGTTCGGCAAGGCCGGCATTGAAGTGTGTCGGCATCTTGGACCGGAGACAAGCGACAACCTCGCGATCCCTGACGGTGCTCCAACTCACAATGTGCGCGCTATGCGACCAGTTGGTTGAGAGCATCGGGAAATTGGCCCACACTGGCGAGCAATGTCGAGTAGATGAAGAAAGAACAGTCGGTCCGTTCCCTTGGGAACAGCGCCTTTCCCTTTAATTCGGCCCACTCCACCTCGCACGCCGTCAGGCAACTCGATCACCAGCAATTTGAGTCCCGGTGACGATTCGGCCGGTTGTGGCGCGGCGATGGAGGCGAAGGCCAGCAAGGCTGCAAAGAGTGACATTGCTGCAAACCCCTCCTGCCGTTTGAAATGAAACTCGCCGATGGCCGCTATGACCGCAATGGGGTCGTTTGCCGACCGTCGGCTCCTGGCGCGTCGTCGCAACGGCGGAACGGCTCGAAATGGGTGGTTAGCGGTCATTCGGTTTAAGCGGGCGAACTCATAGGGAGGTGGCGAGCCATCCGCGCTTCGAGTAGCCTGATCAATCCCGCGTCCATGAAGTCGTAATCGTCCGGGATGTCCAAGCAGATCATTCGCTTGTTACCGAGGGCGTTGTTGAATCGCTTTTGAACCTTGTTGCGGTGAGTCTTTTCCATGACGACAACGAAGTCGGCCCATCGGATAAGTTCCTCAGTCAGCGGGTTTTCGGCGTCGTTATTGGTGCCAGCCGACGCCACTTCGATGTCGGTTCGACCCGAAAAGATTTGCTCAGCCGTCGGACTTCTGAGCCGGTTCTGACTACAAATGAACAAATACCGCTTCATCGCGCCTCCAAAACAGCGGCACACTATCTTGCTCGCGAATGTCCGCAATGGGGTCGTTTGCCGCCTGACCGTTGTTAGGAAGACTTCGTCACTGCGGAACGGCTCGAATTGGGGTGGGTAGCTGCCGTCAACCAGCGGTGAAGGACGAGGGGGTAGGGCGGCGCATTAGTCGAGACACACTCATCAATGCTGCCAGAGATATAAGCACGTAACCGGAGAGCCATGCCAACGCCGGCCCACCGGACGAACTGCCCCACAACATTAGACTTGTCCGAAGCATCGGGAACGTGCTGGCAAGCACGAACAGGAAACCGCTAAGAAACACTGCTCCCTTCAATTTCGGTGCTCGCGTCAGAGATAGCACGAACGCCAGCGCGGATAGCAACATCACAAGCAGCGAGATTAGATCCCGATACAAGATCGAGATCGCGAGCATGCAAAACCGTAAGAAACAGAACGCCGGCTGCGACGGCTGTTTTCAACCCTGACACAATGCCAGCATGGCCCCGCCCTCTCATCCGGTCAAGGAAGCAAGTACGTCGTTAGCCGCTCGTGCGACTAACGACCGCTATGGGGTCGTTAGCGGTCTGACCGATTTTGAGTGAAAAGCGGGCATCAGCCCTCTCCCTTGGAGAGGTAGGGCCTAAGCAGCAAAGCTGAGTGGGAGGGCGAGGACAAGCCAGCGTCGTGCCCACCGTCACCCTTCCGCGCCTCTCTCCCCATGGCTTCGGAGGCTAGTTTGCGACGCCGCTGTCTAGCGGTGGTCAGCAGCCGCCGCCGACCGCCTTCTTGACCTTGGCGAAGAAACCGGTCGAGGCCGGACATTCCTCTCCGGTCTCGAGCGTGCGGAACTCGTCGAGCAGTTCCTTCTGGCGGGGCGAGAGCTTGGTCGGGATCTCGACCTCGAGCTTGACCACCAGGTCGCCGCGGCCGCGGCCTTGCAGCACGGGCATGCCCGCGCCGCGCTGGCGCACCTCGCGACCCGACTGGGTGCCGGGATTGATGCGGATGTTGTGCAGTTCGCCGTCGGGACCGGGGATCTCGATCTCGCCGCCCAATGCCGCCGTGGTGAAGCTGATCGGCGCGCGCGCGTAGAGCGTGGTGCCTTCGCGCTCGAAGATCGCGTGCTTGGCGACATGGAGGAATATGTAGAGATCGCCCGGAGGCGCGCCGCGCGCGCCGGCCTCGCCCTGGCCGGAGAGGCGGATGCGCGTACCCTCGTCGACGCCCGGCGGCACGTTCACCGCGAGCGTCACGGTCTTGTCGGTGCGGCCCTCGCCGCGGCAGTTGCGGCACGGATCGGTGATCGTCTGCCCCGCGCCGTGGCACGACGGGCAGGTCCGCTCGACCATGAAGAAGCCCTGTTGCGCGCGCACCTTGCCATGCCCGCGGCAGGTGCCGCAGGTCTTCGCCATGGTGCCGGGCGAGGCGCCGGTGCCGCCACACGGCTCGCAGATGCCCGAGACATCGATCGTGATGTCGGTCTGCTTGCCGTGGAAGGCGTCTTCCAGGCTGATCTCCATGTCGTAGCGCAGGTCGGCGCCGCGCTGCTGGCGCGGGCCGCCGCGGCCGCCGCCCATGAACTCGCCGAACATCGATTCGAAGATGTCGGAAAAGGCGTCGAAGCCCGGGCCCTGGCCGCCGCCCATGCCCGCCGGGCCCGCATGGCCGAACCGGTCATAAGCGGCGCGCTTCTGCGGATCCTTCAGGCAGTCATAGGCTTCGTTGATCGCCTTGAACTTCGCCTCGTGGTCCTTGCACCCGCCATTCTTGTCGGGGTGGAATTTGAGCGCGAGCTTGCGGAACGCGGCCTTGATCGTGGCGTCGTCCGCGTCGCGGGAGCAGCCTAGCAGCTCGTAATAATCAGTCTGGGTGGTCATTCACTCGGCCCCCGCCCATGCCCCCGCCATCCCCGAAATTCGAAAATGGCGGGGGCGAGCATAGCTTACGCCTTGTTGTCGTCCACCTCGGAGAATTCGGCATCGACGACATCGTCGCCGCCCTCATTCTCCGCCGGAGCCGCAGCCGAAGGCGAAGCCTCGGACTGCTGCTGCTTCTCATAGATCGCCTGGCCGAGCTTCATCGCCACCTGCGCGAGCGCCTGGCTCTTCTCGTTCATCGCATCCGAATCGCCGCTCTCGACCGCCGCCTTGGCCTCGTCGATCGCCGCCTGGATCTCGCCCTTCAGCGCATCGTCGACCTTGTCGCCATTCTCCGCGAGCTGGCGCTCGGTGGTGTGGATCAGGCTCTCGGCGTTGTTCTTCGCCTCGGCCGCGGCGCGGCGCTTCTTGTCCTCTTCGGCGAAGTTCTCGGCGTCGCGGACCATCTGCTCGATGTCGGCGTCGCTGAGGCCGCCCGAGGCCTGGATGCGGATCTGCTGCTCCTTGCCGGTGCCCTTGTCCTTCGCCGAGACGTTGACGATGCCGTTGGCGTCGATGTCGAAGGTGACCTCGATCTGCGGCACGCCGCGCGGGGCCGGGGGGATGCCGACCAGGTCGAACTGGCCGAGCAGCTTGTTGTCCGCGGCCATCTCCCGTTCGCCCTGGAAGACGCGGATCGTCACCGCCTGCTGATTGTCGTCAGCGGTGGAATAGACCTGCGACTTCTTGGTCGGGATCGTGGTGTTGCGGTCGATCATGCGCGTGAACACGCCGCCCAGCGTCTCGATGCCGAGCGAGAGCGGAGTCACGTCGAGCAGCAGCACGTCCTTGACGTCGCCCTGCAGCACGCCGGCCTGGATCGCCGCACCGATCGCGACGACCTCGTCGGGGTTGACGCCGGTGTGCGGCTCCTTGCCGAAGAAGTCCTTCACGACCTGGCGCACCTTGGGCATGCGCGTCATGCCGCCGACGAGCACGACCTCGTCGATCGCATTCGCCTTGATGCCCGCATCGGCCATCGCCTTGCGGCACGGCTCGAGCGTGCGGGTGATCAGGTCGTCGACCAGCCGCTCGAGATCGGCGCGGGTGATCGTCTTGACGAGATGCTTGGGGCCGTTCTGGTCGGCGGTGATGAAGGGCAGGTTGACCTCGGTCGTCGCGGCGGACGACAGCTCGATCTTCGCCTTCTCGGCGGCTTCCTTGAGCCGCTGCAGCGCGAGCTTGTCCTTGGTGAGGTCGATGCCTTCGGCCTTCTTGAAGTCGTCGGCCAGGAACTGGACGACCTTGCTGTCGAAGTCCTCGCCGCCGAGGAAGGTGTCGCCGTTGGTCGCCTTCACCTCGAACACGCCGTCGCCGATCTCGAGGATCGAGATGTCGAAGGTGCCGCCGCCCAGGTCATAGACCGCGATGGTCTTGCCGTCGGTCTTCTCGAGGCCATAGGCCAGCGCCGCGGCGGTCGGCTCGTTGATGATGCGCAGCACTTCGAGGCCCGCGATCTTGCCGGCGTCCTTGGTTGCCTGGCGCTGGGCGTCGTTGAAATAGGCGGGAACGGTGATCACCGCCTGCGTCACGGTCTCGCCCAGATAGCTCTCCGCGGTCTCCTTCATCTTCTGCAGGATGAAGGCGCTGATCTGGCTCGGCGAATAATCCTCGCCGCCGGCCTTGACCCACGCGTCGCCATTGGCGCCCTTCACGATCGTGTAGGGAACCAGTTCGGTGTCCTTCTTGGTGATGGGATCGTCGAAGCGGCGGCCGATCAGGCGCTTGACCGCGAAGACGGTGTTGTCGGGGTTCGTGACCGCCTGGCGCTTGGCCGGCTGGCCGATCAGACGCTCGCCATCCTTGGCGAAGGCGACGATGGAGGGCGTCGTGCGCGCGCCTTCCGCATTCTCGATCACCTTGGGCTTGCCGCCCTCCATCACCGCAACGCAGCTGTTGGTCGTGCCGAGATCGATTCCGATAACCTTACCCATGAGTCCTCTATTGGCCCCCGTGTGCTAATCCAAAAGTTTCAACGTCTTACCGAATCCCGGAAACGGCAATTCGGTTGTTACCTGCCGCGATATAGGTGGGCCGCGCCTTGCCGCAAGATTATGCGACGAATAGGAAATCCGCCGGGTTTCCCGAATCGGGAGGAGAAGGCGTGATGCGGGCGGTTTTCAGCATGATTCTGGCGGGCGCGGCGCTGGCGGGGTGCCAGCAGGCGGAACTGGGCGCGAGCGATGCCTGGGTGCGGCTGCCCGCGGTCCAAGGGCGGCCGGCTGCCGCCTATTTCACGGTGCAGGGCGGGGCGCAGGCGACCAGCCTGGTCGCCGTCTCCAGCCCGGCGGCGATCCGCGGCGAGATCCACGAGATGAAGCAGGACGGCGCGATGATGACGATGGCGCCGATCAAGGACGTGCCGGTCGCCGCGGGGGGGCGTGTCGAATTCAAGCCGGGCGGCAAGCACGTCATGCTCTACGACCTGTCGCCCGACGTACGCGTGGGCGCCACCATGCCGCTGCGTCTCGCCTTCGCCGACGGCAAGACGGTCGAGGTGCAGGCCCAGGTCCGCGCCGCGGGCGACGCGCACGACTCGCACTAGGGGCTGGCGGCGGTGGCCGCGCCGGCCCCGGTGAAGCGCGGTGTGAAATCGCGTGCCTCGCCGACGAAGATGCCCGCCTTTACCGCGGGATCGGCGGCGGCGATCGCGTCCGCGGCAGCCTGGTCGGCGGCGTGGATCAGGATCAGCCCGCCATCGGGACCCATCGGTCCGGCATAGACGATATCGCCGCGTTCGTGCAGCGCCTTCACATAGAAGAAATGGTCGCGCAGACCCTGGTCCTTCATCGGCACGCCGGGTTTCCACGCCGGCCCGGCGCGGTAGACGGTCGCGAACATCGGGCGGGCCGTCTGCTGCTGCGCCGCGCTGGTGCCGGCGGTCATCGCCAAGGCGATCGCGGCGATTCCGGCCCGTCTCGTCAGTCTGTGCATCCGACCCTCTCCTGTCATCGTATCAGCGTGAAGACCGCGCCCGGCGCGTCAAGCCGTACCGTCCCTAAGGATTACCCCAAAGGGGTAGGCCGGGGAAAACCAATCATTGACCACGCGGCGGCGAGCTAAGTGCATGAAACCGCTCACGATCATGATCATCGCGTCGCTCGCGATGGGCCCGGCGTTGTTCCGGGGCGCCTATACCGCCGAGGTGTGGGGGCTGGCCCGCGCCGAGATGCAGTCGGTGCGTGGCTTCGCCGACGCGCACACCCGGGTGATGCCGCGTGACTGAAGCGCAACGCGTGACCTGCGCCGCGCGGCGGCCTATGTGCGGATGCCGATGACCGCACATGCCACCCGCCCGCTCACGTCCGGAGAAATCGCCCTCGCCAGCAGCGTGTTCGGCGACGCGATCGACTATTCGCGTGCCGCGATCGCCAATCGCAAATGGATATTCTTCCAGCCGCGCCAGGTCGCGATGGCGCCGCTCGGCTGCATCCACTTCCATCCCAAGGGCTGCAACTACCGCGACGATTTCGCGGAGGCCTCGCTGGCGCTGCAGGGCCTGTTCATCCACGAGATGGTGCACATCTGGCAGCACCAGAAGGGCATCTTCCTGCCGCTGCGCCGCCATCCGTTCTGCCGCTATGGCTATAGCCTGAAGCCCGGCTGGCGGCTCGAACGCTACGGGCTCGAGCAGCAGGCGGAGATCGTCCGCCACGTCTTCATGCTGCGCCAGGGCGCGCTGCTGCCCGGCGCGCCGCCGCTCGAGCAATATCGCGGGATCTTGCCTTTCACCGGGATCGACGGCCGGACCGTCTGAGGGCGGCCGAGCGGATCAGTCGCGACGGCCGCGGCGTTCGCCGCCACCGCCACCGCCACCGCCACCGCCACCGCCACCGCCGCCACGTTCGGCCCGGCGCTCGGCGCGCGCCTGGACCGCGGCCTGACGTGCCTGCTGATGCTGCTGCGCTGCCTGCTGGCGCGCGGCCATCTGCTGCTGGCGTTCGGCGGCGCGCTGCTCGCGGGCGGCCGCCATCTGCTGTTGCCGGCCGGCATCCTGCTGGCGCCGCACCGCCATCGCCTGATCGCGCACCGCGCGTTGCTGGGCCCGTGCCGCCTGCATCTGCGCGCGCTGCTGGCGCTGGACCGAGTCGCGCTGCGCACGAGCGGCCGCTGCCATCTGCGAACGACGCTGCTCGGCCTGCTGGCGGCGCGCGAGCTGCGCGGAATCACGCTGCTGGCGTTCGGCGCGCTGGCGCATCTCGCCCTGACGGCGCTGCCCTTCAGCCGCCCGCTGCTGGCGTTGCGCGAGCTGCTGCGCGCGTTCGGCCTGGCGCTGGGCGCGCTGCTGCGACCGGGCCTGGAGCTGCGCTTCGCCCGTGCGGTCGGCGAGGCGCGCCTGGCGCTGCGCGGCGCGTTGGGCCTGGCGGTCGGCGCGCAATTGCTGGCGGGCGCCGTCATGCGGGTCGAGCCGCGGCTGCATGATCTCGCGGCGGCGCTGTTGGGCCGGCGTGATCTCGCGGTCGCGCCGGCCGTCCATGAACTGCGCGCGTTGCGCCTGACGCACGGCGCGGTCGGCGGCGAGCTGCTGACGCTGCACCTGGCGCTGGGCGCGCTCGGCCTGACGATCGAGGCGCTCCGTCGGGCGGCGCTGCGGCGTGTAAAGCGCGGGTACGCGTCCACGCAGCCCGTCTTCCTGCCAGCTGGCGAAGCGCTGCGCGGCGCCGCGACGAATCTCGCGCTCGGCGCGCAGCTGCTGGCGCTGCGCCCGTACCTCGGCGCGCTGGCGCCACTCGCGCCACGCCGGCTGGGTGTTGCGCGCGCCGGCCCATTGCTGGCGCGCCCGCTCGATCGCCGGGCGGCGCGCCGCCCAGACCGGCGCGGCGACGCCCCGGCGCTCGCGTCGCGCGGCCCGCCGCAGGTCATGTGCGCGGGCGTAGTAGCGCGAGCCATAGTCCACGCGCTGCCTTGCCAGGGCGAGCGGGAGCAATGCGCCCCCGGCGTCATAAACCGCGGCGATGCGCCCGTCGGAATAGCCGTAGCTGTACCAGGGATCGCGCACGAGATACGGGTAATCCGCTTCCGGTTCGTAATAATAGTAGCGGTAGTAGCCGTCGTCGATCGGCTCGGCATAGGTGATATAGCCGTTCGCGGCCTCCCAGCCCCATGGCTCGACATCGTCATAGCCGAAGCCATAATCGGGCGGCGCGTCGCCGATCACGTCGAAGATCGTGTCGGCGCGGTCGATCCAGGCATAGCCCTGATCGCCCGGATCGGCGTAAGCGAGCTGGCGCGCCGCGGGCAGCCGCTCGGCGGCGGGCGCATAGACCAGCGGCTCGGACGCCGCGGTCATCGGCAGCGCTTCGGGAAGCGGGGGCAGCGTTGCGTTGGTCAGCGCCGCGGTCTCGGTCTGCTCGACCGCGCGCGGATCGCAGGCGGACAGGGCGATCAGCGCCGCGAGCGCGCTCCCGACGACCAGTGCATTGCGCGCCCGACGGCGCGGGGCGGATGTCGACATCTTCACCTCCATTGCCCCCGGATTTGCCGCAAGACTGGCGGGGCCCGCCTGAACTCGCCGTGGCCGCGCCGTTCATGTCCGGTTGTGGAGCGTTGCGGGTGCGGGGCGCCTGGCCTAGCCATTGCGCCACAAGGAGAATCCGCATGTTCCGACGCCTCGTGCTGCTTCCGCTGATCGCTGTCGTTCCCGCCGCCGCGCAGACCGATCCCTATGCCGAGGGGCGCGCGGTGATCGCCGACATCAACCGCGTCGTCACGCCGAATGGCGTGCAGGAGACGTTCGAGGTGACGCTCGGCGGCGCGCGGCAGGTGGTCAACGTGCGCGGCGCCGACCGCGACAACCCGATCCTCCTCTTCATTCATGGCGGGCCTGGCGCCGTGGAGATGCCGATCGCGTGGAGTTTCCAGCGGCCATGGGAGGATGTCTTCACCGTAGTGCAATGGGACCAGCGCGGGGCGGGGCGGTCGTACCTGCTCGAGGATCCGGCCAAGCTCGCGCCGACGCTGACCCTCGAACGCTATCGCGACGACGCGATCGAGTTGATCGAGGATCTGCGCAAGCGCTACGGCAAGCGCAAGATCGTCCTGCTCGGCCATAGCTGGGGCAGCAGCGTCGGGCTGGCGGTCGCGGCGAAGCGGCCCGACCTGCTCTACGCTTATGTCGGCATGGGGCAGGCGATCGACTGGAAGGACAATGAGCGCGCCGGCATGGCCTGGACGCTCGCTCAGGCGAAGCAGCGCGGCGATACCGAGGCGGTGAAGGCGATCGAAGCGCTCAAGCCCTATCCCGACGGCGGCAGCTTCACGATCGACCAGGCCGATGGCTGGCGCAAATATGCGATCCGCTACGGCTCGCTCGCGGCCTATCGCGAGGACGCGAACTTCTATCTGCGCGCGCCGCGTCTCTCCCCCGAATATACGCCGGCCGACGTCAAGGCGTGGGGTGACGGCAGCCTGTTCACCGTCAAGACGCTGTGGCCGCGGCTTGCCCAGGTGAGCTTCGACGATGTCCGCCGGATCGACACGCCGGTGATCTTCTTTCTCGGCCGGCACGACCGCACCACCACTTCGAGCCTAGCCGATGCGTGGCTGAAGCGTGTCTCCGCACCGCGCAAGCAGGTGGTGTGGTTCGAGCATTCCTCTCATCTGCCGATGGTCGAGGAGCCGGGCCGCACCTTTGCCGCGCTGCTCCGGCATGTGCTGCCGCTGGCGGTCGAAGCGCCAAGAAAGTGATGGCGAGCTGAAGGCTTGCTGCTAGTTTCCCGCGAAACGAAAAGAGGGGAGCCTTTATGCGTCGTATCGCCGCCGTCACCGCCCTGTTGCTTGCCGCCACCCCGCTCGCCGCGCAGACCGCCGCGCCCAAGGTCAAGTTCATCCACGCCGGCGCGCTGCTGGCGAAGCCGGGCGAGGCGCCGCGCGGGGCGAGCACGATCGTGGTGCGCGACGGCAAAGTGGCCGAAGTGCGCGACGGCTTCGTGACGCCCGAGGGCGGGGCCGAGCTGATCGACCTCAGGGACCGCTTCGTGCTGCCCGGGCTGGTCGACATGCATGTCCACCTCTGGGGGATCGGCGGCGATCCGCTGCGCGACCGGCTGACCGCGCTCAACCGCGACGATGCCGACGACATGATGTACGCCGTCGCCAATGCGCGGGTGACGCTCGATGCGGGCTTCACCACGGTGCGCGATCTCGGCGGCAGCGCGCGCGGCATGCGGGCGCTGCGCGAGGGTGTCGAGCGCGGCACGATCTCGGGGCCGACGATCGTCAACGCGGGCAATCCGATCTCGGTCTCGGGCGGGCATGCCGACGGCACCAATGGCGTCGCCGAGGTGTTCGCCGACGCGCTGCACCAGCATCAGATCAACACCTGCGACGGCCCCGACGATTGCCGCCGTGCGGTGCGTCAGCAGGTCGCCTTGGGCGCTCAGGTGATCAAGTACATGTCGACCGGCGGCGTGCTCTCCAACGTCTCGGGCGGGCTCGGGCGCGCGATGACCGACGAGGAGATGAAGGCGATCATCGACACCGCCCACGGCCTCGGCCGCAGGGTCGCGACGCACAGCCATGCCGTGGCCGGGACCAAGGCGGCGATCGCGGCGGGCGTCGACACGGTCGACCATGGCACCTTCCTCGACGACGAGGCAATTCGGGCAATGAAGGCAAATGGCACTTGGCTTGTCCCGACCATGATGGCGCCTGCCGCCGCGCTCGAATTCGCGCGTGCCGACCTGCTCCCGCCCGCGACCATCCCCAAAGCCGAGGAGGCGGCGGCCGCCGCCTTCGCCAGCCACAGCAAGGCCCTTGCCGCGGGCGTGAAGGTGGCATTCGGCACCGACACCGGCGTGTCGAAACATGGCGACAATGCGAAGGAGTTCGCGCTGATGGTCAAGGCGGGGATGACGCCCGCGCAGGCGCTCAAGGCGGCGACGGTCAATGCGGCGGAGGCGCTCGGCCGCGCCTCGATCGGCACGATCGAGCCGGGCAAGGATGCCGACATCATCGCGGTCGCGGGCAGCCCGCTCGAGGATGTGACGCGGATGGAGAAGGTCGACTTCGTGATGCGCCACGGCGTTGTCCACAAGGCGGGCGGGAAGCGGCAGGGCTTCCCCGCCGACTGATGCGCACGCGCGACGAACTGGCGGCGGACCTGCGCGCGCTCGGCCTTGCGGCGGGCGCTCCCGTGATGGTCCACGCGGCGCTGCGCCGGATCGGGCCGGTGCTGGGGCAGGGGGACGCGGTGATCGGCGCGTTGCGCGATGCGGTCGGACCGGAGGGAACGATCGCCGCCTATGCCGACTGGGAAGCCGACTACGAGGAGCTGCTCGACGAACATGGCCGCGTGCCGATGTGGTGGAAGCCGCACGTCCCGCCGTTCGACCGCGACGCATCGCGCGCGGTGCGCGACAACGGCGTCTTTTCCGAGCTGCTGCGCACCACGCGCGGCGCGGTGGCGAGCCGCAACCCGGGCGCGCGCGTGGTGGCGATCGGCGCCGGTGCGAACTGGCTGACCGCAGAGCATCCGCTCGACTATGGCTATGGGCCGGGATCGCCCTTCGCCAGGCTCGCGCAGGTGAATGGCAAGGTGCTGATGCTCGGCGCGCCGCTCGACACGATGACGCTGATCCATCACGCCGAGCATCTCGCGGACATCGCCAAGCGGGTGATCCGCAAGGAAGTGCCGTTCGCGACCGAGCACGGCACCGAGTGGCGGACGGTCGAGGAGTTCGACACCGCCGACCCGCCCGAGGGCTTCGCCGACGATTATTTCGGGACGGTGGTCGAGGATTTCCTCGCGGCCGGACGGGGCACGCGCGGCAAGGTCGGGGACTCCGATTGCGTGCTGGTCGATGCGGCGCCGATGCTAGCCTTCGCGGTCGCCTGGATCGAGCGCAACGCGCCTAGAACGTGATCAACCGGTCCTCGCGCAGGTCGGCGAGCAGTGAGACCAGGCCGCCCGGCTCGACACCGGCCGGCAGCGCATCGAAGGCGACCCCCGCCGCGGCGAGGCCGGTCTGGCAGGCGATCAGAGTGACTCCGCTCGCCAAGGCCTCCTCGAGCAGCTGAGCTCGGCTCGCAAGACCCGCGGCGGCGCGCAGGGCGTCGTCCGGGTCCGTGCCGGGCACGAGCAGGCCAACCGCGGCCTCGTGACAGTACAGGCGCGCAGTGCCCCCCAGCGCCGCCTGCGCACAAGCAAGCGACAGCGCGGCGCGGAAGCGCTCGACATCCGCGCCGGCGGCGATGATCGTCAGCCCCCGCATGCCGGGCATCCGGGATCCTTGGGCAAGGTCAGCGTGCGGAAGCGCAGCGCCAGCGTGTCGGCGAGCAGCAGCTTGCCAGCGCTGTCCTCGCCGAACGGCGCGATCGCGCGGATCACTTCGAGCGCGGCGAGACTGCCCATCACGCCCGTAAGCGCGCCGAGCACGCCCTGCTCGGCGCAGTTGATCCCGGGCGTCTCCGGATCGGTGCCGGTGAAGCAGCGATAGCAGGGCTTGTCCACTTCCCACCCGCGGAACACGCCGAGCTGGCCCTCGAACTCGCCGACCGCCGCGCTCACCAGCGGCACGCGCTGGCGCAGCGCGGCGTCGGCGACGAGCAGACGCGTGGCGAAATTGTCGGTGCCGTCGAGCACGACGTCGGTGCCGCGGACATATTCGTCGACATTTCCGCGGTCGATGCGGTGCTGCCACGCCAACAGCTCGACATGCGGGTTGAGCGCCTGCGCGCGCGCCAGTGCGGCAACGGCCTTGGATTGGCCGGTGTCGGACGTCGCGAAAATCGTCTGCCGCTGGAGATTGGAGAGGTCGACACGGTCGTCATCGACGATCGCGATGCGGCCAACACCGGCGGCCGCGAGATACTGGATCGCGGGCGAGCCGATGCCGCCCGCGCCGATCACCAGCACCCGCGCCGCCTTGAGCCGCATCTGGCCCGCGCCGCCGATCTCCTTGAGTATGATATGGCGCGCGTAGCGTTCGAGCTCGGCGTCGGAGAGGTTCATTTCCAGACGAAGGTCACGGTGGCGCGATACCATTGCTCCGCCCCGCTGCCGCGCGCGGTCAGGTTGTTGCGCGCGAAGCTGGAGACCAGTCCTGCGGCATATTGCTCGACCACGCCGCAGCCGATCGAGCGCGGGATCGAGGCGCGCACGCCATCCTCGGGGTGGACGAGCACCGCCACCTCGACGCGCATCGCCGGGCGTCCGTCGACCAGCCGCCGCGCGCGGCACTTACGCGCGCGCACCTGGCCCTGGACATAGCTGTGCATCGCCGCGGTCATCTGCGGCGGCTGGCGATAGGGCAGGTCGGGCAGCGTTGCCCAGTCGATCCCGGCGGCTTTCTCCGCGGCGGGCGCTGCCGGCGCGGGCGTGGGCGCAGCGGGCAGGGCCTGCTGCCCCGCGGCGGCGAGCGCGAGGACCAACGCGAGCGGCTCGGCCATCACCGCCCCGTCGATCCGAACCCGCCGGCGCCGCGCGCGGTATCGTCGAGCGCCACGACTTCGGCGAACACCGCACGCTGGACCGGCGCCGCGACGAGCTGCGCGATTCGCTCGCCGCGGGCGATCGGGAAGGGCTCGCTGCCCAGATTGGCGAGGATCACCTTGACCTCGCCGCGATAATCGCTGTCGATCGTGCCGGGCGTGTTGAGGCAAGTGATGCCGTGCTTGAGCGCGAGCCCCGAGCGCGGACGCACCTGCACCTCGTAGCCGTCGGGAATGGCGATCGCGAAGCCGGTGGCGACGGCGTGGCGCGCGCCCGGCGCAAGGATCAGGTCCTCCGCCGCGACCACGTCCATGCCGGCGGCGCCCGCCGTCGCATAGGCAGGCAGCGGCAGCCCCGCGCCATGCGGCAGCCGCGCGAGCCGGATCTGGATAGCCGGCGCGCTCATTGCGGTGTCCGGGGCAGCGCCGAGGCAAGACGTCGCGTCGCTTCGATCACCTGCGGATCGCTGAGCACGTGGCTGCCTTGCTCGGGCAGGATGCGGAAGTCGGTGGCGATGCCGCGCAGGCTCAGCGCCTCGGCATAGGAGCGCGCGAAGCGGGCCGGAACGGTCTTGTCGTCGGCGCCGCTGATCAGCGCCGCGCGCAGGGTGGGGGCGATGCCGCCGGCTGTCTGCAGCGGGTCGAGGCTGTCGATCTTGGCGCGCCAAGCATCGCCGGGCTTCTCGCGCCCCGCCATGTAGCGGCGCCACTCGGGCAGCGCGCAGGGGCAGGAGACGAGCACCATGCCGTCGATCAGATCGCTTCGCAGCCCGGCGAGATTGGCGACGATCGCCGCGCCGCCGCCTTCGCCGATCGCGACGACGCGGGCGCCACGGTAGCGCTGGCGCAGCACGGCGATCGTGTCGCCGACCACCGCGATCCGGTCCGAGGTATAGTCGTCGCCGGCCCCGGCGCCGCGCGCGCCGGGTGACTGGTTGCCCGCGCCATCGGCATAGCCAGGGCGCAGCAGCCGCACGACCGCGCTCGTCGGCTCGGCGCTGGCGAGCGACTTGGCGAAGCCGCTGATGTCGATCTCGGTGCCCGCCGCGCCGTCGCCATGGACCAGCACGAACAGCGTCTCGGCATCGCGCGGCGGCGTGCCGACGGTCTCGGTGAATAGCGGCGGCGCGGCCGGGGTGGCAGGCAGCTTGCCATTGCCCGACGCGCACGCGGCGAGCAGCAGCAGCGGGAGGAGGATCAGGCTAGAGCGCATCGGCGATCCGATCCGCAAGGCGGCGCGCGACGTCCTGCTTGGACAGGCGCTCCCAGCTTTCCGTGCGGCCGCCGGTGACGAGATGGACGCTGTTGCTGTCACCGCCCATCACATCGCCCGAAACATCGTTGGCGACAATCCAGTCCACGCCCTTGCGAGTCCGTTTCGCGGTAGCGTGTTCGACGACCCGTTCTGTTTCGGCGGCGAAACCAACCACCAGCTTCGGACGATGCGGGCCATGGGCGAGCGTGGCGAGGATATCCGGGTTCTCCGTGAGCGCGAGCGCGGGGGCGGCTTCGCCCTTCTTGATCTTCTGTTCCGCGGCGCTGGCGGTGCGCCAGTCGGCGACGGCGGCCACCATCACCGCGGCGTCGGCGGGAAGCGCGGCGTCGACCGCCGCCGCCATCTCGCGCGCGGTCTCGACATCGACGCGATCGACGTGCGGCGGGGTGGGCAGGGTGACCGGGCCGGCGACCAATGTCACGCGAGCGCCGAGCTCGGCAAGCGCAGCGGCGATTTCGAAACCCTGCTTTCCCGACGAGCGGTTGGCGATGTAGCGCACCGGATCGATCGGCTCGTGCGTAGGGCCGGCGGTGACGAGGATATGCTTGCCGGAAAGCCGCCCAGCGCGCGGCGCCAGCGCGGCCTCGATCGCGGCGAGGATCGCTTCGGGCTCGGGCAGGCGGCCGGGGCCGAACTCGCCGCACGCCATCGGGCCCTCGTCAGGCTCCATCACCGTGACCCCATCGGCGCGCAGCCGGGCGACGTTGCGCACCGTGGCGGCGTGCTGCCACATCCGCACGTTCATTGCCGGCGCCGCGAGCACCGGCTTGTCGGTGGCGAGCAGCAGGGTGGTCGCGAGATCGTCGGCCTGTCCCGTCGCCATCTTCGCCAGGAGGCCGGCGGTGGCGGGTGCGACGACGACAAGGTCCGCGTTCCGGCTGAGCTGGATATGCCCCATCTCGGCCTCGTCCTTGAGGTCCCACAGGGTCGTGAACACCTGGTTCTCGGACAAGGCGGCGAGCGTCATCGGGGTCACGAAATGCTCTCCGCCGGGGGTCAGCACGCAAGTGACGCCGATCCCGGCCTTGCGCGCAAGCCGGATCAGCTCGCACGCCTTGTAGGCGGCGATCCCGCCGCCGACGATCAGGAGGATGCGCTTCATCGTTCGACCCTGTGCACCCGCACACGGCGCGTGTCGAGGGCGCGGACCCCGAGATCGCGCAGCCCGTCGGGGACGAAGGCCAGCCCCGCGAGGAAGGCGGGTGCGATCAGCAATCCCCAGTAGAAGGTGTCGAGACGCGCGAACAGGCTGATGACCAGGGCATAGGCGGTAAAGGTCGCGACGGCGCGCAGTGCGAGCGGGTCACGCCAGCTCGTCCAGCCGAACAGCGCGAGCGCGACGAGCAGTGCCGCTGCGGCCGCCGGCAGCAGCTGGAGCCCGGTCGCGAGCGTCATCGCGCGCACGAACAGGCCGAAGCCGTGCATCCCCGCCCAGCCCGGCGAGGCCGCGTCGAGCACGCCGGTGACGCCATGGACCGCGACCGCATGCGCGGCGAGCACGCCAGCGAACACGCCGAGCGCCGCCGCCCAGCCGATCGCCTCGCGCCGCTGTCCTTCGGCGAAGGCGAGACCGCACATGATCACCACGTAGAGCGCAGCGGTCTCGCGCACGAGCATCGCGATCAGCGCGATCGCGGCGGCCTCGACCCACTGTCCGGGTCGGCGCAGCGCGAGGCTGAGCGCGACGAGCAGGCCCGCCCAGATCTCGTGGAATGCGACCAGCGCGGGCTGGACGAAGGCGAGCATGCCTGCTGCGAGCAGGAATAGCGCGAGGAGGCGCGCGGGCGCGCCGGGCAGCGCCTCGGCAAGCCGGCGATACCAGACGAAGCCGGTCGCGGCGGCAAGGGCGTAGAGCAGCCCGAGCGTGACCGCCGGCGGCAGCGCGGCCTGCAAGACCGCGAGACCGGGAAGCCGGAACGTGAGGAACGGCCGCAGCGGATAGCTGCCCGCGCGCAACGCGTCGGCGGCGGCGCGGTAATAGTCCTGGCCGTGGGTGACCGCGGCGACGATGCCCTCATAGAGCGCGACATCAGTCTGGCGGTCTCCACTCGCGCCTGGAGCATCCGCCGCCGGTTGCGGCACGCCGAGCACGGCGAGCGAAGCCAGCAGCAGGATCGCGAGGGCGGCCAGCACAAGGCGCGCGCGCGTTCGCGAAAGCGCGGCGAAGCGGCTGGGGCGCGAGAGCCAGAGCGGGGAACGGGTCATCCGGGCGGGTTCTACCGCGGCCGATCGGCGCTGTCAGGTGAGCAGCAGGGCCGCGGCGACCCCCGCGCCCGCGGCGAGCAGCGCGACCGCGGCATAGCGCCAGCCGCCGCCGACGCGCACGACCTGGATTTCCCTGAGCGGCGGTGCTGGGGGCGCACCACCGGGATCGGGGAAGTGCCGCTCGATGTTGCGGATCAGCTTGGGCAGGCGGGCGAGGGTCTTGAGGTCCTCGGCCAGGCGGTCGGCGATGAACGCCTCCGGCCCCAGCTCGGTGCGGATCCACTCGCGCACGAACGGTGCGGCCGAATCCCACAGGTTGATGTCGGGGTGAAGCCGGGTCGCGACGCCCTCGACCATCACCATCGTCTTCTGCAGCAGCAGCAGGTGCGGCTGAGTCTGCATGTCGAAGTCGCGGGTGATGTTGAACAGACTGTCGAGCATCATCCCGACCGACATGTCCTTGACCGGCAGCCCGCGCATCGGCTCGCCCACCGCGCGCAGCGCCGTCGCGAACTCGGCGACATTGTGGTGTGGGGGGACATAGCCCGCCTCGAAATGGATCTCGGCGACGCGACGGTAATTGCCGGTGATCAGGCCGTAGAGAATTTCGGCGAGCCAGACGCGCGCGCGCCGGTCGATGCGGCCCATGATGCCGAAGTCGATCGCCGCGATGCGGCTGCCCGGCAGCGCAAACAGATTCCCCTGATGCATGTCGGCGTGGAAGAAGCCTTCCGAGATCGCCTGGCGCAGGAATGCGCGGACCAGGGTGTTGGCGAGCTTCTCGGTATCGTGCCCCGCGGCGATCAGCGCCTCGCGATTGGACAGCTTGATGCCGTCGATCCATTCCAGCGTGAGCACCTTGCCGGTGGTGCGCTGCCAGTCGATCCGGGGAATGGTGAAATCGGGCTCGGCCTCCATCGACTCCGACAGCTCGGACGCGGAGGCGGCTTCGCGGCGCAGGTCGAGCTCCCGCGCGGTCCAGCGCTTGAACGTCTCGATCACCAGCCGCGGGCGCAGCCGCGCGATCTCGCCGCCCTGCGCCTCGAGCTGCGCGGCGGCCCATTCATAGGTGTCGATCGCCTTGGCGAACTCGGTCTCGATGCCCGGGCGCAGTACCTTGACCGCGACCTGGCGGCCGTCGGTCGTGGTCGCGCGATGCACCTGCGCGATCGAGGCGGCGCCGATCGGCACGTCCTCGATTTCGGCGAACAGGTCCGCGATGGGCCGCTCGAAGCTTTGCTCGATCGCGGCGCGAATCACGGGGAAGGGGACGGGCGGCAGTGCGTCCTGCAGTCGCATCAGGTCGTGCGCCGCCGCCTCGCCGATCAGGTCCGCGCGGGTCGCCAGCGTCTGGCCGAGCTTGATTGCGGCGGGACCAATGGCTTGCAGAGCGTCGGCATAGCGCGGCGTCTCCGGCACGCGCGCGCCGAAGCGGGCGAGCCGGGCAAGACGGCGCACAGCGCGCGGCGTGTTGCGGTCGCGCTCGATTCCCCTGAGTGCGCCGTGGCGCGCGAGGATCCGGCCCCATTTGAGGAGGCGGAAGAGATGGACGGCGGGAGCGGTCAAATCTTCCAGCCGCTGTGAATCGCCACCAGCCCGCCCAGCATCGGCTCGACCCGGGTCTGCACGAAGCCGGCCTCTTTGATCATCCGCTCGAAGGTCGGCATGTCGGGAAAGCGCCGGATCGATTCGATGAGGTAGCGATAGCTCTCCTCGTCATTCGCCAGCAGCTTGCCGAGCTTGGGCACGAGATGGTGCGAATAGGCGTCATAGACGTCGGCGAAGCCCGGCCAGAGCGTCGTCGAGAATTCGAGGACGAAGAAGCGCCCGCCGCGCTTGAGCACGCGATGCGCCTCGCGCAGCGCCTTGGGGATGTCGGTGACGTTCCGGATGCCGAAGGCGATGGTGTAGGCGTCGAAGAAGCGATCGGGCCACTGCAGCGCCTCGGCATTGGCCTCGCTCCACACGAGGCCGTCGATGCCGCGCTTGGCAGCGCGGTCGAGGCCGACGGCGAGCATGTCCGGGTTGATGTCGGCGACGGTCACCGCCGCGCCCGATTCGGCCATGCGGAAGGCGATGTCGCCGGTGCCGCCGGCCATGTCGAGGATCGTCTCGCCTTCGCGCGGCTTCACGCGGCGAACGAACACGTCCTTCCACACGCGGTGCAGCCCGCCCGACATCGCGTCGTTCATCAGGTCGTAGCTGGAGGCGACGCTGGAGAACACGCCGCCGACGCGGCGGGTCTTCTCGTCGGGGGCGACGTCTTCGTAGCCGAAGGAGACGGTGTCGGTCATGCGCGCGGCTCTAGCCAAGGCTTGTGAACGGAGCAAACCCAACATAGCTCCGGAAAAAATCAAGGACCGCGATGCCCGAGCTTCCCGAAGTCGAGACGACCGTACGCGGCCTGGCCCCCGTGCTGGAGGGCCGGCGCATCCGCCGGGTGCAGCTGCGGCGGCCGGACCTGCGCCGGCCGATGCCCGAGGATCTCGGCCAGCGGCTCACCGGCGCGACGGTCACCGGACTCGGACGGCGCGCCAAATATGGCCTGATCGAAACCGATCGAGGCGATACGATGATCTTCCACCTCGGCATGTCGGGGCGCTGGCGAGTCGATCCGTCGGAACTGCTGCCGCACGACCATCTGATCCTCGAGACCGAGGAGGGGCGCACGATCGCGCTCAACGATCCGCGGCGGTTCGGCTCGGTCGACCTGGTGCCGACTTCTGAGCTCGGCGACTGGCCCGCGTTCAAGGCGCTCGGCCCCGAGCCACTCGGCCCGCACTTCACCGCCGACCATCTGAAGACGATGCTTGCGGGCCGCACCGCGTCGATCAAGCTGCTGCTGCTCGACCAGCGCATCGTCGCGGGACTCGGCAACATCTATGTCTGCGAAGCGCTGTACGAATCGCGCATCTCGCCCAAGCGCGCGGGCGGATCGGTGTCCACGCCGCGGCTGACGCGGCTGGTCGACGCGGTGCACGAGGTGCTCGAGGCCGCGATCGAGGCCGGCGGGTCGAGCTTGCGCGACTATGCCCGGCCCGACGGCGAGCTCGGCTATTTCTCGAAGCAGTTCAAGGTCTATGGCCGCGAGGGCGAGCCGTGCGAATGCGGCGGCACGGTTGCGCGCTACACCGAGGGCGGGCGCTCGACCTTCTGGTGCCCCCGATGCCAGAAGTGAGTGGATGATGTTCCAATCCTCCCCCGCGAGGGGGAGGTGGCGCGAAGCGTGACGGAGGGGGGAGGAAGCGCATCGCCAGTGTTCTGGCATCCGCCCCCTCCGTCAGCCTGCGGCTGACACCTTCTCTGGCGGGGAGGATTATCAATCACTCCGAGACCAGCGTTTAGGTTGACCGAATCGCCGTGCCTCGCTAAGGGGCGCGCTTTCCCGAGGCGGGGACACTGGTTCTGCGCCTCTTTTCGCATCGAAAACAGGAACGAGATCTACATGGCGAACACGCCGCAAGCCAAGAAGCGCATCCGCCGCAACGCCCGCCGCGCCGACGTCAACGGCGCGCGCGTCAGCCGCATCCGCACCTTCGTCAAGAAGGTCGAGAGCGCGCTCGAGTCGGGCGACAAGTCGGCGGCCGAGTCGGCGCTGAAGGCGATGCAGCCGGAACTGGCGCGCGGCGTGGCCAAGGGCGTGCTGCACAAGAATACGGCGTCGCGGAAGTTCTCGCGTCTGACGAAGCGCATCGCCGCGCTCGCCTGACCCTACACGATTTCAGAGGTTTACAAGCCCCGCCGGGAGACCCCGGCGGGGTTTTTCTTGCGCCTTCAAGCGCTTGAGGGATGCTAACCTGTGTAAGCCGCAGAATCGCGCGAGTCGCGTCGTCACGCGTTTGTAACGTTCGCGATTATGTTAAGTATTTCAGTTGCTTGATCGCTGAATCGCGGTTTTCCGGGCACCACACGAGTCAAGCCTACTTATTTCAGATTCTTTACACGTCACCCTCTTGATCGACTCGAAAAATGGTCCCTAAAACGACCTTCCGCCGCGACGTTCTCGCGCGTGGATTCAGCGAAGGTCACGGGCCAGTGCGGATGCGATTCCGGCTGCGGCGATCTTTTGCCTGAGCGAAATCGGCGTGCGGAAAGGGGGCGCTTTCCGCATCGGGGAAGTGCCGCTCGCATAGGCGGGCTGAAACGAGAGGGGCGTGAAGGATGGATCAAGCCAAGGCCTGGACACGCGTGCGCGGCAATCTGCGGCTTTCCGCAGGCCAGCGGCTGTTCGACCAGTGGCTGAAACCCATCGTCCTGATCGACAGCGACGATGCGGAAACCGTCCGCCTCGGCCTGCCTTCGCCCTTCATGACCAATTGGGTGAAGGGCCATTACGCCGAGCGGCTGCTGATGGAATTCCGTTCCCAGTTGCCCGAGGTGCGCACCGTCTCGATCGAGACGCTGGCGCGCGACAGCCGCGAGCTGGCGCCCGAGCCGGTCGAATCGGCGGCGCCCGAGGCCGTGCCTGCGCTCGCGGCGAAGGCGGCCTCGCCGGCCGAGCGCCCGCGCTTCGATTCGCGCTTCACCTTCGACCGCTTCGTGGTCGATGCGTCCAACCGCGTCGCGTTCAACGCCGCCAAGGCGCTGGCCGAGCCGGGCAAGCCGCGCTTCAGCCCGCTCTACCTCCACAGCTCGACCGGCCAGGGCAAGACTCACCTGATGCACGCGATAGGCCACGCCTTTCTCGAGGCATGCCCGGAGGCGAGTGCGATCTACATGCCGGCCGAGCGTTTCATGTTCGAGTTCGTCCGCGCGGTGCGCGAGAAGGATACCTTCTCGTTCAAGGCGCGGTTGCGCGGGGTCGATCTGCTGATGATCGACGACCTGCAGTTCATCGCGGGCAAGGAATCGACTCAGGAGGAGTTCTTCCACACCGTCGACGAGTTCATGCGGGAGGGGAAGCGCCTCGTCATCGCCGCCGATCGCAGCCCGCTCGCGCTCGAGGGGATCGAGGCGCGGCTGGCTTCGCGCCTCGGCGCCGGCCTCGCCGCCGACATCAAGCCTGCCGAATTGGGCCTGCGCCGCGCGATCCTCGACCGCAAGCTCGAGGACATGCCGGGCGCGTCGGTGCCCGCCGAGGTGCTCGACCTGCTCGCCGCGCGGATCAGCAGCAGCGTGCGCGAGCTCGAAGGCGCGCTTAACCGTCTCGTCGCCTATGCCCAGCTCAACGACGAGGCGGTGACGATCGAGTTCGCCGAGAGCGTGCTCGGCGAGGCGCTGCGCGGCAGCCAGCGCCGCATCACGATCGACGAGATCCAGAAGGCGGTGTCCTCGCATTTCGACGTCAAGCAGCTCGACCTCGTATCGCAGCGCCGTGCGGTGGCGATCGCGCGGCCGCGCCAGATCGCGATGTATCTCGCCAAGCGGCTGACCACGCGCTCGCTGCCCGAGATCGGCCGCAAGTTCGGCAATCGCGACCATTCGACCGTGATCCACGCGGTGCGCCGCATCGAGGAGCTGCGCGGCACCGACAGCGAGATCGACGGCGCCGTGCGCAGCCTGATGCGCCAGCTCGAAGCCTGAAGGTTCCGCTGAGCGGACGGGGGCGGGGCGGAAGGCGAAGGCCTTCCGCCCCGAGCCGTTTCTATGCCGTCACTCCAGCGAAAGCTGGGGTCTTTCGCCGCGAGCGAGCGGCTCAAGGCAGGAGATCCCAGCTTTCGCTGGAATGACGAATTACGAGGCTGGGGTGACGATCAAGGGCGCGGTTGCTCGTCGAGGAACGCCGCGACCTCGGCCAGGTCGACATGCCTGTCGAGATAGGTCGCGCCGATCCCGCGCGCGAGCAGGAAGGGCAGGGTGCCCGCATCCATCTTCTTGTCGTGGAGCATATGCTCGACGAGGCGCCCACCGCTCGCGGTGATGCCGGCGCTGGCGAGGTCGTGCGGCAGCCCGCTCGCCTCCAGATGCGCGGCGACGCGCTCGGCGTCCGCCTGCGGGCACAGGCCCTGGCGCGCCGAGAAGGCGAAGGCCAGCGCCATCCCCGCCGCGACACCCTCGCCATGGAGCAGTCTGTCGGAGAATCCGGTCTCGGCCTCCAGCGCATGGCCGAAGGTATGGCCGAGGTTGAGCAGGGCGCGCGTCCCCGTGGTCTCGCGCTCGTCCTCGCCGACGATGCGTGCCTTGGCGCCGACCGAATGCGCGATGGCATAGGCGCGCGCGTCGGGGTCGCCGGCGAGCAGCGCCTCGCCATTGCCTTCGCACCAGGCGAAGAAGTCGGCGTCGTCGATCAGGCCGTACTTGACCACCTCGGCATAGCCGGCGCGCTGTTCGCGCAGCGGCAACGTGTCGAGCAGGTCGGGGTCGATCAGCACCAGCGCCGGCTGGTGAAAGGCTCCGACCAGGTTCTTGCCCGCGCGGCTGTTGATCGCGGTCTTGCCGCCGACCGAGCTGTCGACCTGCGCGAGCAGGGTCGTCGGGACCTGCACGAAGTTGCAGCCGCGCTTGAGGATCGCACTGGCGAAGCCGACCAGATCGCCGATCACCCCGCCGCCGAGCGCGATGACGTGATCGCCGCGCTCGATGCCGAGATCGAGCAGCCGGTCGAGCAACGCCTCGAGCTGCGCCCAGCTCTTGGTGCCCTCGCCGGCGGGCAGGACGATCGTCTCGCTCGCGAGATCGGCCGCGGCGAGCACCGCGGCGAGCCGCTGCGCATGCGGCGCGACATTGGCGTCGGTGACGATCACGAACGGACGCTTGCGCGCGAGCGGCGCGAGATGCGCGGCGGCGTCGCCCAGCAGCCCGCTCGCGATCCGGACCTCGTAGCTGCGCGCGCCGAGCGCGACCGGGACCACCCTCATTGGCGCAGCGCCTCGACGATCGCATTGACCGTCGCGTCGTGCGGCGCGGACTTGCTCACCACATGGATCGGCGCGAGCGCATAGACCGGGTTGCGGACGGCGGCGAGTTCGGTGAGCACCTTGAGCGGATCCTTTCCACGAAGCAGCGGACGATGGTCGCGCTTGGACACGCGCTCGGCCAGGACATGCGGCGCCGCGTCCAGCCAGATCGCGGTCGACTGGTCAAGGATCAGCGCGCGCGTCTCGGCATTGAGGAAGGCGCCGCCGCCGGTGGCGATGACCTTGGGCCGTCCGTCGATCAGCCGCGCGATGACGCGCCGCTCGCCGTCGCGGAAATGGTCCTCGCCGAACCGCTCGAAGATCTCGGCGATGGTCATCCCCGCGGCTTCCTCGATCTCGTGATCGGCATCGACGAAGGGCAAATGGAGCCGCTGGGCGAGGCGTCGGCCGACCGTGGTCTTGCCCACGCCCATCAGGCCGATCAGCACGATCGGGCGGGACGGATGGGCGGGGTAAGGGTGTGCATTCATATGCCGGAATGGCCTGGATCGCCCGGAGAAGCGCGCTTGCTAGGGGCGCGGCGCAGACGCGTAGCTGAAGCTACGCGCAAGCGAGCGACGACGCAGGCGCGCTTCTCCGGGCGACCGCGCAGCGGCGGGCGAATTTTCGCGCATGACGTCGTCGCTCGTCGGTCACGATGGAACTCCATCGCTCCCTTCTCGCTCCTAGCCCTGCGCGAAAATTCGCTCCGTCCAGGCCGTTCCGGCATATGAATGCACACCCTAGTTTGCAGCATGGTCGCGGGGGCTATACAGCGAGGGCCGCGCTCGGGCAAAAGGCCTGATCGCCTGTACTGATATCCCGTTTTTTGAGGGGGTCGATGTCCCGTTCGCTCGTCATCATCATCGTGGTCGCCGTCCTGTTGATCGGCGGCCTGTTCTTCCTCGCCGGGCGCGATACCGAGAAGCAGCCGGTGACCGTCGAAAAGGCCGTGCCGCTTGAAAATCTCGCGAACTAGCGTCGCGCTGACTGCGTTCGGCGTGGCGCTGGCGGCTGGCGTCGGGATTCCCGCGCTGGGCCAGGACCGCCCCGAATCGCTGCTGCCGCCCGGCTTCAACGATCCGGTCGCCGAGCCTGCGCCGGCTCCCGCCCCCGCGCCGGCGCAGCCGGGCGCGCCGCGGCCCGCCGCCGCGCCGACCGGCACTGCGACGGCGGCGCCTGGTGCGCCGCTCCCGCTTGCGCTGCCCACGCCGGGCGCAACTCCGACCGGGGTGCCGGGCGAGATCGATTATGCGGTGATCCAGCGCTACGAGCTGCCCGATTTCGCCAAGCGCTCGCTCTCGCAGGTCGGTCCGTCCTCGCCCGCGAGCGATGGGCTGCCCGCCAATGCCTTCGGCCGCGCCGATGGCGGCTTTCTCGAGGCGCTGATGCGGCGGCTCGACGCGCCGGTCGCGTCGCGCTGGCTGTCGATCGCGCTGCGCCGCGCGCTGCTGTCGCGAGTCGATACCCCGGCCGGCCTCAACGGCGCGGACTTCGCCGCCGAACGCGCGTGGCTGCTGATTCGCATGGGTGAGGCCGAGGCCGCGCGCGCGATGGTGCAGTCGGTCGATATCGAGAATTACACGCCCAAGCTGTTCCAGGTCGGCATGCAGGCGATGCTCGCGACCGCCGACCCGGGCGGGATGTGCCCGATGGTCGTACCCGCGTTGCGCACCGCCCCCGACCGCAACTGGCGCTTTGCCGAGGCGATGTGCGCGGGGCTCGAGGGCGATCCCAACAAGGCCGGGCCGCTGATCGACCGCGTGCGCCGCGGCATGGGCAATTCGATCGACTTGCTGCTCGCCGAGAAGGTGGTCGGGATGGGCGTTTCGGGCCGCCGCGCGGTGACGATCGAGTGGGACGCGGTCGACCAGCTCAGCGCGTGGCGCTGGGGGCTGGCGACGGCATCGGCGACCGAGGTGCCCGCCGAGCTCTACGGCACGGTCGGCCTGCAGGTGAACTACTGGCGTGCGACCGCGCCCGGGCTGGGCTGGCGCGACCGCATCGCGGCGGCAGAGGCTGCGGCGAGCCAGGGCGTGTTCTCGAGCCAGGCGCTGACCGACCTCTATGGCGAAATCGAGGAGCAGGAGGACGCGACCACCACCGAAGTGGCGGTGGCGCGCGACCTGCGTGCCGCCTTCACCGCGGCGACCCCTGCGGAGCGCGTCGAGCGGATGCGCAGCCTGTGGGACGAGCCGCAGAGCGCGGGCGCGCGCTACAGCCGCCTGCTCCTGACGGCGCGCGCGGCGGCTCGGCTCACCCCCCACGCCGCGTTGGCCGAGGATGCCGACCGGCTGATCGCGTCGATGCTGAGCGCCGGGTTCGATCGCGCGGCGATGCGCTGGCGCAACGTCGCGGCACGCGGGAGCGAGGGCTGGGCGATGCTGCTGCTCGCCGACCCGTCGAGCCGTCCGGTCTCGGCGGGGGACGCGGGCGCCTATGGCGGCGCCAACCGCGCGCTCTACGCGGCGGCGATGGCCGGCGCGGGGCGCGTGGCCGAGGGCGACGGCGTGCAGCTGATGCGCAGCGCGGGGGTGAATTTCGAGGCCGCCAATGCCTGGACCCGCGCGCTCGGCGACGCGGCCGAGCGCGGCGAGCCGGGCACGGTGGTGCTGCTCGCCGCGGCGGGGATGCAGACTCGGGCGTGGGAGGGGGTCTCGCCCGAGGCGCTCTATCACATCACCCGGGCGCTCGAGCGGGTCGGGCTCGGCAACTATGCGCGGATGATCGCCGTCGAGGCGATCACGCGGCTTTGACCGGCGCCGGCCCGGACGACGACCGCGCGCTGATCGAGCGCTTCCTCGAGATGATGGCGGCCGAAGCGGGCGCCTCGCGAAACACGATCGCCGCCTATGGCACCGACCTGCGGCTCGCCTCCGAAGCGCTGGCCGGCGGGTTGGCGGCTGCCGACCGCGCGGGGATCGAGAAGCTCGCGCACGAATGGCGCGACCTTTCCCGCGCCACCGTCGCGCGCAAGTCCGCCGCGCTGCGCCGCTTCTTCGCCTTCCTCGCCGACGAGGGGTTACGCGCCGACGACCCTGGCGGCGCCTTGCCGCGCCCGGGGAGCGGCCGGAGCCTGCCCAAGACGCTGTCGGGCGGCGACGTCGATCGCCTGTTCGCCACGATTGCGGCGCGGATCGCGCGCGAGCCCAGAGACCCGCGCGACCTCCGGCTGCTCGCCTTGGTCGAGCTGCTCTACGGCTCCGGCTTGCGCGCGACCGAGCTGGTCTCGCTGCAGCGCAACGCGGTGCAGCCCGACAAGCCCTACCTCATCCTGCGCGGCAAGGGCGGGCGCGAGCGGCTGGTGCCGCTCTCCGACCGCGCGCGCGCCGCCGTCGCGGAATGGCGCGCGCATGTCGATGCGCAGCGGCCGTGGCTGTTCCCGTCGGGCAAGGGTCACCTCTCGCGCGTGCGCCTCTATCAGATGATCCGCGCGCTCGCCGCCGAAGCCGGGATTCCGCCCGACCGGATCAGCCCGCACGTGTTGCGCCACGCCTTCGCCACCCATCTGCTCGAGGGCGGCGCGGATCTGCGCGCGCTGCAGGCGATGCTCGGCCATGCCGATATCGCGACGACCGAGATCTATACCCATGTCGACAGCGCGCGGCTGGTGCAGCTCGTCAACGAGCGGCATCCGCTCGCCGACCAGCCCAAGGTCAAAGCGCGCGTTGACGTGAGCAAAGAGGGGGCATAGGGCCGCGCCGATGGCTACTTTCCTCGAATTCGAGAAGCCGATTGCCGAGCTTCAGGCCCGTATCGACGAGCTGCGCGACGCCGCGGCCGGCGGCGAGGTCGACATCGACACCGAAGTCGCGAAGCTCCAGGCGAAGTCGGACAAGTTCCTGCGCGACGCTTATTCGCGGCTGACCCCGTGGCAGAAGACCCTGGTCGCGCGCCACCCCGAGCGGCCGCATTTCAAGCATTATGTCTCGCGGCTGATCACCGACTTCATGCCCTTGGGCGGCGACCGCGCCTTTGCCGACGACGCCGCGATCCAGGGCGGGCTCGGCCGCTTCCGCGGGCAGCGCGTGATGGTGATCGGGCACGAGAAGGGCGACGACACCGCCAGCCGCCTCAAGCACAATTTCGGCATGGGCAAGCCCGAAGGCTACCGCAAGGCGATCCGCCTGGTCGAGCTCGCCGACAAGTTCGGCATCCCCGTGATCACCTTGGTCGACACCTCGGGCGCGTTCCCGGGCATGGAGGCCGAGGAGCGCGGCCAGGCCGAGGCGATTGCCCGCTCGACCGAGGCGTGCCTCAACGCCGGCGTGCCGCTGGTCGCGTCGATCCTGGGCGAGGGCGGCTCGGGCGGCGCGGTGGCGCTCGCTGCGGGCAATCGCGTGCTGATGATGGAGCACGCCGTCTATTCGGTGATCTCGCCCGAGGGCTGCGCCTCGATCCTGTGGCGCACCGCCGACAAGGCGCCCGAGGCGGCCGAAGCGATGAAGGTGACCGCGCAGCATCTCAAGGAACTGGGCGTAATCGATACGATCGTGCCGGAGCCGCTGGGTGGCGCGCATCGCGATCGCGATGCGGCGATCGATGCGTTGGGCGACGCCATCGAATCGGCGCTGAAGGAACTTGCCGGACAGAGCCCGGATTCGCTGCGCCAGAGCCGCCGCGCCAAGTTCCTCGCGATGGGCCGGGCCTGAGTTTCCGGGCCGGGTTCGATTTTGTCGGGCGCAGACCGGCGCGGTCTTCTTCCGGGCCCAAAAGGAAAAGGGCGGCGAACCGATGGTCCGCCGCCCAATTCTTTTTCGTGTGAACGAAGGGTCTTACGACGCCTTCATGTTCGACGAAACGTTGCCGAAGGTGGTCTTGAGCTGGTTGCCCAGGCCCTGCATCGCGGCAATCGCGGCGACGGCGATCAGAGCGGCGATCAGGCCGTACTCGATGGCGGTCGCGCCCTTCTTGTTGCCAAAAATCTTGCGGATCGTCTTCATACCGGTCTCCATCCTGTTCACTTGGCTTCAGTTACCCGGCTGTCCGCGGGTAAGGCCCGTGTCCAGCAAGGACGGAAATTACGGGGGGGAAGTTAACAAAGGACTTAGACGCGCCGAGTCGCGTCAAATCATCGAGCGGTTTGCACAGCATCGCTGACGTTGCTCCACATGGAGGTTGTGACGTCCGCGAGTCCAACGAGCGCAGCCATGACCGCGAGAACGATCAGCGCAAGGATAAGGCCGTATTCAACAGCGGTTGCAGCGCGGCGGCAATGCAATAGACGGCTGGAAACTGTTGTCGGCACGCGCATCCGCACAACCTCGTTCAAGTTGAATTACTGGAAACTAGGGAAACAAGATTAACGAAATGTCGATGCCGGATCCCAGCCACTCCGATTCGGAGGTTAAGCCGCGTGAGCTCCTGATGGTCGTTGCCGCCGCATTGGTGGATGGCGACGGCCGAGTGCTGGTTCAGCAACGCCCGCCGGGCAAGCCGATGGCAGGGCTTTGGGAGTTCCCGGGGGGGAAGGTCGATCCCGGCGAACTGCCCGAGGCGGCGCTGTGCCGCGAGCTGGAAGAGGAGCTGGGGATCGGCGTCGAACGCGCCTGCCTCGCCCCGGCGACCTTTGCCAGCGAGTCGCTTGGCGACCGCCATCTGTTGCTGCTGCTCTATGCACTGCGCAAATGGAGCGGGGTGCCGCAGGCGCACCACGCGACAGCGCTCAAATGGGTGCGCCCGCTCGAGCTGCACCGGCTGGAGATGCCGCCCGCGGACAAGCCGTTGATCGGGTTGCTGGAAGCTCTGATCTAGGGTTTGGACTTCAGCGCTTCCGCCAGCGATGTTGTGGCCGAGCCGCGGCGGGCCGGCTGTGGCTGCGAGGGATCGGGTGCCCAGCCGGTCAGGAAGATCGTGTCGAACCGCTCGGTGGTGCGCCCCTCGGCATCGGCGCGCGCGGCGAACCCCGTGGCGGCGCGTGCGACCGTCTCGCGGCTGAGCGGCGGCGAAGACGGCAACAGGCTGGTGCCGGCCATGCCGCGCAGGTCGCGCACCAGGTCGAACAGGCTGGCATAGCGGACGCTGAGCGTCTCGACGTCGGCGACGGGCAGTGCAAAGCCCGCGCGCATCAGCAGATCGCCCGCCGCACGCACGTCGACTTGCGGATGCACGCGCGCGGCGGGGCGCTCCGCCTCCGCCTCGAGCAGCACGGAACGGAGCGTTGAGAGCGTGGAACCGCCCAGGAAGGCGCCGAGGAACAAGCCGTCGGGGCGCAGGGCGCGGCGGATGAGGCTGAGCGCGCCGGGCAGGTCGTTGACCGTATCGAGGCTGCCCGCGGCGATGACGAGATCGAAGCTGGCTTCGGGGAAATGCGGCTGGTCTTCCTCGCCCTGAACACCGCCGGCCATTGCCGCAAAGCGCGCGCCCGCATCGAGCCGGGTCACACGCGCGGCGGGCGGGGGCGTGAAGCTGCCGTCGAAGCAGCCGAGGTCGAGGACGTCGGCGAAGTCGCGGCGCACCGCATCGAGCCGTTCCAATATCCCTTCCAGCATCCAGTCGCGGATGAAGGCTGCCTCGGCAAAATGGGCGGCTGCGCGATCACGGCGGGCACGGCGGCGGGCGCGATCGAAGATTTCGGGAGGAGTCGCGGCGGTCACGCGGCGGCTTGTGCCGCGTTCGTCGGCGCGCGACAAGCAGGATAGGGGGCGTCATGGGGGTAGCCGAACCGGTTCGCAAACTCGTCGCACTCGCGCTCCCGCCACGCTGTCCGGGGTGCGGGGAGGTGGTCGATGCCGATCATCGTTTCTGTGTCGCCTGCTGGACCGGGCTCACGCTGATTGCGCCGCCCTGGTGCGCCACCTGCAACCTGCCTTTCGAGTATGACCGCGGACCGGAAGCACAATGCGGCCAGTGCCTTGCCGCGCCGCCGGTGCATGATGGCGTGCGCGCGGCGGTCGCCTATGGTCCCGCGGCGCGTACGCTCGCGCTCCGGCTCAAATATGGCGGCCGCACCGCCTATGCCGCGACGGCCGCGCGGCTGATGGTGCGGTTGATCCCTGAAGGCACCGGACTCCTCGTGCCGGTGCCGTTGCACCGCTGGCGCATCTGGGGACGGGGGTTCAATCAGGCGGCCCTGATCGCGCGCGAGTTGTCGCGGCATTCGGGTGTACCGGTCGAACTGGACCTGCTCCGCCGGGTCAAGGCGACGCCGGTGCTGCGCGGTCTGGGCGCGCGCGGGCGGACAAAGGCGGTGGCGGGGGCTTTCGCGGCCGTCGTCGGGGCGCGTGACGCGCTCAAGGGAAAGGCGGTGGTGCTGGTCGACGATGTCCATACCAGCGGTGCCACCACCGAAGCCTGTGTGCGTGTGCTCAAGCGGGCGGGGGCCGCGCAGGTGACGATCCTGTGCTGGGCGCGCGTGCTCGATCCCGACGCGGAAGATTGACAAGCGCGGCCCGCGCTCTCACCTCGGAATGCGATGGCAAAGATCGAAATCTATACCAAGGCGTTCTGCGGCTATTGCGCGCGGGCCAAGGCGCTGCTCGACAGTAAGGGCGCCGATTACGAGGAATTCGACCTGACGATGGGCGGGCCAAAACGCGAGGAGATGATCCAGCGTGCGAATGGCCGCACCACCGTGCCGCAGATCTTCATCGATGGCGCGCATATCGGCGGATCGGACGATCTGGCTGCGCTGGAGCGCGAGGGCAGGCTGGACGTGCTGCTCGGCCGATGAAGGCTGCGATCCTGCAGATGACGAGCGGAATCGATCCGCTCGCCAATGCCGCCACCCTGGTCGATGGCGTCGCAAAGGCGGCGGCCGGCGGCGCGGTGATGCTCTTCACCCCGGAAATGTCCGGTCTGTTGGACCGCCAGCGTGAGCGCGCGGCGGCGAATATCCTTGTCGAGAGCGAAGATCGCGTCCTCGCCGCGGTGCGCGAAGCGGCGGCGAAGCATGGCGTCTGGGTGCATCTGGGATCGCTCGCGCTCAAGGGTGAGGGCGACGAACGCTTCGTCAATCGCGGTTTCGTGATCGACGGCAGCGGAGAAATCCGCGCACGCTACGACAAATTGCATCTGTTCGACGTGGATCTGCCGACCGGCGAGCGCTGGCGCGAATCCGATGCCTATGCCCCCGGAGCGGGTGCGGCGGTGGTCGGAACGCCGTTGGGCAAGCTCGGCCTCGCCATCTGCTACGACCTGCGCTTCCCCGACCTGTTTCGTGCACTGACCGATGCGGGCGCGACCGTGCTGGCGGTGCCCGCCGCCTTCACCCGCCCGACCGGGCAGGCGCATTGGCATGTGCTGCTGCGTGCGCGGGCGATCGAGGCGGGCGTGCATGTCATCGCCGCGGCGCAGACCGGCGAGCATGCGGATGGCCGGGCGACCTATGGCCACAGCCTCGCCATCGATCCCTGGGGCGAGGTGCTGCTCGACATGGGCGAGGGCGCGGGCCTGGGCTTTGCCGGGATCGATCCGGCGCGCGTCGCCGATGTGCGCTCGCGTGTCCCCGCGCTGGCCCATCGCCGCGCGATCCCGCCGGTGGCCGTGATCGCATGATCGTCTTCGACCTCAAATGCGGGGGTGGTCATGTGTTCGAGGCGTGGTTCGGGTCGAGTTCCGACTATGAGAGCCAGCGCGCCCGCGCCCTGATCGCCTGTCCGATGTGCGGCGACACTGCGATCGACAAGGCAGTGATGGCGCCCAATGTCGCGGCCAAGGGCAACCGGCGCAGCGATATTCAACCGCCTGCGAAACCCGATCCCAAGCAGTTGATGGCCGCGCTCGCCGAAGTGCAGGCGAAAATGCTCGAAGGCTCGCAATGGGTGGGCATGGCCTTTGCCGACAAGGCGCGCGCAATGCATCTGGGGGAGGAGGCGCATGCCCCGATCCACGGCCAGGCCAGTGCCGAAGAAGCCAGGGCGCTGATCGAGGAGGGCGTGGCCGTCGCGCCGCTGCCGCTGCCGGTCGTGCCGCCCGAACGATGCAATTGACTCTCCGTCCCTTGCAAACGGGGTTGGCCGTGGCCGCCAAAGCTGGTTATTGGGGCGTCGAGTGGCTCCGTAGCTCAGCAGGATAGAGCATCAGATTCCTAATCTGAGGGCCGCGCGTTCGAATCGCGCCGGGGTCACCATTTTTCATTCTCCTGCGGCTGGATGGTTTGACTT
>NZ_JBCNMA010000022.1:0-45483 GCF_039595165.1 Sphingomonas sp. | reverse complement strand
GATTCAAACATAGCAAAGGTCAGATTCGACAGCGCAACACGGAGAGTTGGGAGGACAGGCTAGGGAAACACGAAGCGATATTTAGCAGATGATAAACATCAGCCAGACGCAGGAAAAAAAACTCACTGGACCATGCGCAAATACTCCATGCCATCATCTGCAGACCCATAGAACAGCTCATCGCCGCCATCATCCAGCCCCGGGAATGCGCTTTTCTGACCGTATAAGGGGTTGTTGCGAGGCCGCTCCTGAGATGACATGGAGGATGCGGTATCACTTGCATCCTCGTTTGAGAGGCGAAGTCGTTTAGACACTGGTTCAGACATGGATGCTTTGCGCTTGTCGGGCATCATCGGCGGAAGTGTTGAAGGGAAAAGTCGGGGAGAGCTCGGGCCTCAGGCTACGTTAAAACATGATAGGCGATAAGAGCCTTATCAGTATACGACAGAGCGAAGTCCGTCCGAACAATATTGAGGGCAAAGGCATGAATTGAACGCCGAAATCGCGCGCGATGTTGCGTGCGATCGGCAGGCCGAGGCCGAGCCCTTCGTCGCGGCCCGTGACGAAAGGCATGAACAGCTGGTCCCGCAGGTGCGCTGACACGCCGGGGCCATTGTCCGTCACATCGATCTCGACCTGGTCCCCGGCACGCGCGGTCGCGATCCGGATCACCGCCCGCTCGCGCTCTGCCAGTGCGTCGAGCGCATTCTGGATCAGGTTGATCAGGATCTGCTCCAGCCGCACGCGATCGGCGGTGACGTGGAGCCCGGTTTCGCCGGTGCGCTCGAGCGTCACGCCCTGCGCGCGGACCCGATCGCCGATCAGCAGCAGGGTCGATTCGATCGCGGCATCGACATCGACCGGCCCGGTCCCCGGCGCCCGCTTCCGCGCGAAGTTGCGCAGCTCGGCGGTGATCGTGCCGATGCGCTGAGTCAACTCGACGATCCGCGTGAGGTTGCCCTCGGCGCGCACGCCGTCGCCCTTGGCGAGGAAACCCTGCGCATTCTCGGCGAAGCTGCGGATCGCCGCCACCGGCTGGTTGATCTCGTGCGCCACGCCTGCGGTGATCTGGCCGAGCGAGCCGAGCCGGTTGGCTTGCGCCAGTTCCTCGCGCGCGGCGCGATAGCGCTGGTCCGCGCGCGCGCGCTCGGCGCTTTCGGCGACGAGCTGCGCATTGGTCTCGCGCAGCTCGGCGGTGCGCTCGGCGACCTGACCCTCCAACGCACGCTGGGCGGCGATCTGGAGCAAGCGCCGCTCACGCGCGCGCCACAGCAGCAGCAGCGTGCCTGCGATCAGGACCAGCGCGCCGAACGACACCAGCCAGGCGCTGGCCCGCGCGCTGCGCATCGCCGGATCGAGCGGGAATAGCGCGCGCAACTGCGCCCCCGCGAGCGGCAGCCCGGTCGTGGCGATGCGGCTGGCTGATGCCTCTCCGCCCATTCGGGCGGTACGGCCATCGATCGCCAGCGGCAGCGCCGCGAGGGGCAGGTCGCCATATTGCCGTGTCGTGCGGATCGCGGCGCGTGCCGCGGGTCCGAGCTGCCCGATCGTCGCGAACCGCCATTCGGGCCGGCTGGTCACGATCACCACCCCGTGCCGGTCGGTGACGATCGTGTCGCCCTGCTGGCGCGCCCATGCCGCCTGCATCGCCTCGAACTCGATCTTGACCACGATCACCCCGAGCGGCCGCGCGGCATCGCCGATGCGCCGCGCGAGATAGAGGCCGGGGCGGCCGCTGACCGTGCCGAGTGCGAACAGTTCGGCGCCGCCGTCGCGGATCGCGCCCTGGAAATAGGGGCGGAAGCCATAGTCCTGCCCGACGAAGCTCGTCGGCAAGCGATGGTTGCTCGCCGCGACCGTGCGGCCCTGCGCGGTCAGCACATAGATCGCCGCGGCATCGGTGCGCCGTGCGAGCAGCTCGAGCCGTGAATTGATCCGTCCGATCGTCGCAGCGTCGCCGGTCTCGAGCATCGCGCGCACGTCGGGATATTCGGTTAGCACCAGCGGGAGCAGCCGGAATTTCTGCAGCTCGCTCGCGAACAGCCCGGCATTGTCGCGAGCGAGTTGGGTGGCGGCGCGGTCGGTCGCCGATACCGCCTGCTGCTGCGCGATGCGGAAGGCGAGCACCGCGACCAGCGCCAGCAGCACCGCGCCAGCCGCGGCCAGCAGCACCAGACTCCGCGTCGATCGCGTCACGCCTTTCATTTGTGCGGAGTATCACACATTCTGTGATTTGCATGTGCGTATTTCCGCACAGGCTGGACCAGGGTTCCTACGTGTAATTCCATGTAAATCAATTCTTTAGCTCGTTTCTTGGGTTTCATGCGGTGACAGGAGGATAACTGCGCCGCTGCCTCGCGCAGCCCAGAATCGACGCTGAAAAGGCGCGACGGGAGGATTTGAATGGCGATCGCACTCGATTATTCGACACAGCCGCAGCGGCGCGGTCATTGGCTTGGGCAGCTCTATGTCCAGGTGCTGATCGCGATCGCGCTCGGCGTCGCTATCGGCTTCTTCTGGCCGAGCGCCGGCGAGTCATTGAAGCCGCTCGGCGACGCCTTCATCAAGCTGGTCAAGATGATCATCGCCCCGGTGATCTTCCTCACGCTCGTCACCGGCATCGCCGGGATGACCGAACTCAAGTCGGTGGGTCGCGTCGCGGGCAAGGCCTTCGCCTATTTCCTGTTCTTCTCGACGCTTGCGCTGATCGTCGGGCTGATCGTCGCCAACACGATCCAGCCCGGCGCGGGGATGAACGTCGATCCCGCCAGCCTCGATACCGGCGCAGTCAAGGATTACGTCGCCAAGGCGCATGACAGCTCGATCGTCGCCTTCCTGATGGCGATCATCCCGACCACCCTGGTCTCGGCGCTGGCCGGGGATTCGCTGCTCCAGGTACTGCTCGTTTCGATCCTGTTCGGCATCGCGCTGTCGATGGTCGGCGAGCCCGCCGCGCCGGTGCGCGACCTGCTCGAGCGTGTCGGGCTGGTCGTGTTCAAGCTGGTCGGCATCCTGATGCGCGCGGCGCCGGTCGGCGCGTTCGGCGCGATGGCCTTCACCATCGGCAAGTACGGCATCGAATCGCTCGCCAACCTCGCCGGGCTGGTTGCGACCTTCTACCTCACCTCGATCATCTTCGTGGTGGTCGTGCTCGGTATCGCCGCGCGGCTCGCAGGCTTCTCGATCTTCAAGCTGATCCGCTACCTCCGCGCCGAGTTGCTGCTCGTGCTCGGCACCTCCTCGTCCGAGAGCGCGCTGCCCAGCCTGATGGACAAGATGGAGCGCGCCGGCTGCCAGAAGTCGGTCGTCGGGCTGGTCGTGCCGACCGGCTATTCGTTCAACCTCGACGGCACCAACATCTACATGACGCTCGCGGCGCTGTTCATCGCCCAGGCCTGCAACGTCGACCTGTCGCTCGGCGACCAGATCGCGCTGCTGGCGATCGCGATGATCTCGTCCAAGGGCGCCGCGGGGGTCACCGGCGCGGGCTTCATCACGCTCGCCGCGACGCTCTCGATCGTGCCCTCGGTGCCGGTCGCGGGCATGGCGCTGATCCTCGGCATCGACCGCTTCATGAGCGAGTGCCGCAGCCTCACCAATTTCATCGGCAACGCCGTCGCGACGATCGTCGTCGCGCGCTGGGACAATGCGCTCGACCGCGAGGCCCTCGCGCGTGCGCTCGACGGGCCCGTGCCTGCGGCTCCCGCGCGCGTGGCGGCGGAAACCGATCCGGATTGATCGCGCTCCGTCCACATGTGGCGGGCGCCAAAAGAAGAATGGGAGGATGTCATGAAGTTCAAGCATTTGCTGCTCGCGTCGGCGTTCGGCACGCTGGCGAGCCCGGCGCTGGCGCAGGAGACGCCGGTCGGCGATGCGCCTGCGGCCGCACCGGAGGGCGAGATCGTCGTTACGGGCAGCCGCATCGTGCGCGATACCTATGACACCCCCGCGCCGACCGTCACCGTCGGCGCTCAGGACCTGCTCGAATCGGGCGACAGCGAGCTCAGCGAGACGCTGGCCGAGATGCCGGCGCTCTCTTCGACCCTCAATGACGCCAGCGTCACGGGCAACACGCAGAATTCGGGCCTGAGCTCGATCATGCTCCGCAACCTTGGCGACAACCGCACGCTGGTGCTGATCGACGGCCGCCGCACCGTGTCCAACAGCGGCATCGGCAACCGCGTGTCGCTCTCGACGATTCCCTCCGATTTCATCGACCGGGTCGAGGTGATCACCGGCGGCACATCGTCGGTCTACGGCTCGGACGCGGTCGCGGGCGTGGTCAACATCATCACCGAGAGCCGTCAGCGGGGCTTCCGCCTGAACGCGCGCGTCGGCATCACCGAAGAGGGCGATGGGCAGGAACGGACCTTCAATGCCAGCTGGGGCACCCGTTTCGCCGGCGGTCGCGGTTATTTCCTGATCAGCGGCACCTACGACCAGGACGACGGCATCCGGGCCACGGATCGCGAATGGGCGGTCCGCCCGGTCGCCTATGACTATGACTTCGCCACCGGCACCAACCAGCTCGAAGGCGTATTCCTCAATGGCGGGGTGCCGACCAGCGGCAGCCGGCCGGCGAGCGAGTTCCCGCCGTTGGTCGCGAGCGATCTTTCCTCGTTCATCCCCGGCGGGGTGTTCTCGGGCGCCAACTCGTCGCGCGACCGCTTCTACCGCAACGGCGTGCTCGTCCCGCTCGGTCCCGACGTGCAGACCGGCCTGCCGGTCCCGATCGGCACGACCGACAACGGCAACACCGGCTATTTCCTCCCCAACCGCGACGGCTATAACCAGCGTACCGGGCGCTCGCTGATCCTGCCGCGTACGCGCTATCTCGGTGCGGCCAAGCTCAACTATGAATTCTCCGACGCGCTCGAAGGGTTCGCGCAGGTCCAGTTCTCGCAGATTGATTCGCTCGAGGTGCGCGAGGCGGTCGGCATCGGCTGGGATTCAACCTATCCGCTCACCAATCCGGTCACCGGCGTCACCACCGAGATCGAATATGGCAAAATCCCCTGCCGTCGTGCCCCGGCACCGTGCAACCCGTTCGTCCCGGCCGCATTGCGTGGCACCGAGACGCCGTCGACCGGTGCCGGCATCGCCTGGGATCGCCGCTTCGACGAGGTCGGCGGACAAATCACCGAGAACGACCGCACCACTGTCCGTAGCTGGGCGGGCCTGCGCGGCGACATCGGCGGGGGCTGGAAGTGGGAAGCAAGCGCCGGCTATGGCCGTTACGAGCAGCACCAGGTCCGCCGCAACGAGATCATCGGCCAGAATCTGACCCAGGCGCTGAATGCCGAGCTCGGTCCCGACGGCCTGCCGCGCTGCGTCGACGCCGCCGCGCGCGCCGCCGGCTGCGTGGCCATCAACCTGTTCGGCGAAGGGTCGATCACGTCAGAAGCCGCGGACTGGATTCGCGCCAACCTCGTCCAGGACCTGAAGATCGAGCAATATACCGGGCAGGCCTTTGTCACCGGCAGCTTGTTCGATCTCCCTGCTGGCCCGGTCGGCGCAGCGTTCGGCGTCGACTATCGCCGCGACAGCCAGGAGCTGCGCGGCGACGCGCTCTCGCAGGCGGGCGGCACCACCGGCAACGCGGTCCCCAATTTCGGCGGCAACATCACCGCGATCGAGGGTTATGGCGAGGTCAGCGTGCCCCTGCTTAAGGATGTCGCCGGGGCGCATCTGCTCAGCGTCGACGCCTCGGCGCGCGTCGCGAACTACAATATCGACCGCGTCGGCACGGTGTTCAGCTATCGCGGCGGCATCCAGTATGCCCCGGTCGCTGACCTGCGCTTCCGCGCGCAATACGCCCGAGCGCAACGCGCGCCCGACATCGCCGAGCTCTACTCCCCCCCGCGCGGCAATTTCGAGGCGGCGCCGGACCTTTGCAATGGCGTGACGCCCACCACCGCAGGCCGCATCGCCGCGAACTGCCGTCAGGATCCGGGCATCCAGGCGCTGTTCGCGGCGCAGCAGGCGGCGGGTGAAACCCAGCGCTTCGCGCAGGCCGGAACCAACCTCTACAGCCCTAATGGCGGCAACCTGGACCTGAAGGAGGAAACCGCCGACACCTTCACCGTCGGCGCGGTGTTCAACCCCAGCTTCCTCAAGAACATGACGCTCGCGGTCGACTATTACGACATCCGCATCAAGGACGCGATCGACGCCTATTCGAACCGCGACATCCAGCTGCAATGCTACGACACCGATACCGCGCAGGCGGGCAACCCGTTCTGTGGAGACATTACGCGCAACCCCAATAACGGGCAGATCGTCGAGCTGGTCCAGCGCCAGGTGAACCTCGCCCGCCTCGACGTGTCGGGCATCGACGTCGCGTTCAACTGGCGTTTCAGCCTCGACGACGCCATCGGCATCCCGGGCCGTTTCGACCTGCGCTACGATGCGACGCATGTGCTCAAGCACAAGGTGACCTTCGCTGGCATCGATGGCACGGTGGTCAACGACTATCGCGGCGATCTCGCGGAGGGCAGCTTCAAGTATCGCGGCCGCGGCTCGCTGGCGTGGAGCCTGGGCGATTTCCGCATCCGCTGGACCACGACCGTCTACGGATCGATCAACGACAGCAACTCGTTCCGCGACCAGTATCTCGAGCTGCTCGAAACCAATCCTAACGCCGAAGTGCCCATGTTCCTCTACATCGACGATGTCTGGGAGCACGATCTGTTCCTGTCTTACGACATCGACACTGGCCGCGGCAGCAGCTTCCGTCTCTATGGCGGCGTGAACAACCTCACCAATGCGATCAGCCCGTTCCTGCCCTCAGGCACGAACAGCGGGCGATTGACGAACCAGAACTCCGCCTATGACGTGGCCGGCCGCCGCTTCTATGTCGGCGCAACGCTGAGGTTCTGAGCATGATCCTCCGTCTTCTCGCACTGTTCCTCCTCGCCGCCGTCCCGGCGGCGGCGCAGCAGGCGCCAGCCCAGACATTTAAGCTGTGGCCCGGCGCGATGCCGGGCAGCGGCGGCCCGCCGGGGCCGGAGAATGTGGGCGAAAAGGGCAGCGCCAAGGGCGCGGTAACCAACGTCACCATTCCGAGGATGGAGATCTACCGTCCGGCCAAGCCCAATGGCGCCGCGGTGCTGGTGCTCGGCGGCGGAGGGTATTTCCGTATCCAGATCGAGAGCGCGGCGAAGCCGATGGCTGAATGGCTGACGGCGCGGGGCATAACTGCGGTCATACTCTACTATCGCCTCCCCGGCGACGGCTGGAACGCCGACGCGCCGTTCCAGGACGGGCAACGGGCGATGCGGTTGCTGCGTGCCAATTCAGCGAAGCTCGGCATAGATCCCAAGCGGATCGGCGTACTCGGCTTCTCGGCGGGCGGGCACCTTGCCGGAACGCTGGCTACGCGCGGCGACGCCGTCTTCTACCCAGCCACCGATGTCGCCGATCACGTCAGCGCCATCCCGGACTTCGCAGCATTGATCTATCCGGTGATCTCGATGCGCGCGCCGATCGACACCACCCGCACCTTCCGCGAGCTCAAGGGACTGCCCGATTTCCGCGACGCCTTCTCGGTCGAGGCGCATGTCACCGCCGCGACCCCTCCCGTGTTCCTCGCCCACGCCGCCGACGATCCAATCGCCGCACCGGAGCATAGCCTGCGGCTCCACGCCGCGATGCTCGCGGCCAAGCGTCCGGTCGAGCTGCACCTGTTCGAGAGTGGCGGGCACAGCTTCGCGCTGGGCAAGCGCGGCACCACGACGACCGCCTGGCCGCGGCTGTTCGGCGCGTGGATGCGCAACCATGGCTGGGTGCCGGCGAAGTCCGACGGCGAGTAAGCGCGCGGCGCTCAGTCGGGCGCGTGCGAGGTGCCGGTGGCCTTGAGCTTGGCGTAGCGCTGCATTGATTTCATCATATGCTGCCGCGCCGCGCGCCGCGCCGCGGTGGCGTCGCCCGCTTCGATCGCGGCATAGATCGCCTCGTGGTCGCGGTTGATCGTGCGTGCGTAGCGCTGGTGCTTCTTGGCATCGCTGCCTTGAAGATAAAGCCGCCGCGACGGCACCAGCCGCACCCCCAGGAACTGGGTGAAGCGCAGGAAATAGGTGTTGCCCGTCGCGCGCGCGATCGCGGCGTGGAAGGCGGCGTCGGCGACGACCGACTCGTCGACATCGGTGCTGGCGTCCATCACCGCCAGCGTGCGGCGGATCTCGGCGAGATCCTCCTCGGTCCGCCGCTGCGCGGCGAGCCCGGCCATCTCGACCTCGAACCCCATGCGCATCTCGAGCAGCTTGAGCACGTCGTCGATCGCGCTGACCTCGTCGGCGGTCAGCTGGAACGCGCGATATTGCGCGCCCTCGGCGACATAGGCGCCCGATCCGCGGCGCGAGATCAGCAGGCCCCGCGCGGCCAGCCGCGAATAGGCCTCGCGCACCACGGTGCGGCTGACCCCGAACGTCTCGGTGATCGCCTTCTCCGTGGGAAAGCGCGAGCCGGGCGCCATCTCGCCCTTCTCGATCTGCTCCTCGAAGCGCTGGACCAGATTGTCCGCCAGCGATGCCGCCTTGGTTACCGCCATGATGCGAGCGTTACCATTGTCGTTACGCTGCTGACTAGGGTGTGAAATCGGGTCGCTGGCCGTCGACATAAGCCTGCCATCCCTCCCGTGTCGTGAAATCCGCGCTGCGATCCCATGCCGCACCGGCATAATAGACGAACGGCTTGCCCGGCGCGACGCGCACCAGGATCAGGTAATTGTCGGCATCCTCGGCAAAGCCGGCGAATGCGCGCGGATCGACCATCACCGCGCCCGCCATCGTGCCCTTGGCCGGATCGGTCGGTCCCCACCAGGTGAGCCGCGCGCGCTTTTCGTCCTTGACGACCTTGCCGAGCTGGCCGGGCGGGATCGGGCGCTTGGAGATGCCGATGCCGACGATCAGCGGCCCGGCGCGATTCGAGCTCAGCGTCGAGACCATCCGCGTGAAGTTGCTGCCGGCGGGCAGCGTGAAGCGGCGGGTCTCGGACACGGTCCGCGCGACGTCGACCGGCCACGCCTCATAGTCGACGGTGAAGTCCGCCACCTGCGGCCCCGCACTGGCGATGCGCGGCCGTACATAGTTGCGCGAGGTCCAGAGCTTGTTGTCGTGCCAGATGCCGAGCCCGCCGATCCCGCGGCCGGTGCCGACATTGTAGAAATCGAGTCCCTCGCCATGGTCGGCATGCTGGTCGCCGGTGCGCAGCTGGCGGTCCATATAGGGCCAGCGCACGCGCTTGCCCCACGCGTCGATCCCCGAGGAAGAGGGCGGCTCGGCCTTCTCCAGCGCGCGCGAATAGATGCGGAAGGCGATGCGGTCATTCTCCCACAGCAGGTCGCCATAGCGGTAATCGGCGATCGCCACCGCTGCGCGCGCCTGCTGCTCTTCCGCCGTTGCCGGGCGCAGCGGAGCGTGATCCTGCGCGAGCGCGGCGCCCGCCGGGAGCGCGAGGAGCAGGGCGGCGATCTTCGCCATTCGATTCCCCTTCATAACGGGCGAGTTGTGTGACAACATTATTGACACGATCGCGCGAAAAGGAAAGAGGTCTGCTACCGGTGTCAACAACAAGATTCGCCGACGGGAGGAGAGGAAGCATGGCTTATCATCGCTGGACCGCGGGGGATGCGGCATGTCGCTGACCCTGCTCGCGCTCGCCACCGCGGCGTCGCCCGCCGCGATCGTCGAGGCCCAGCCGGCGATGCCGCGGCCCGCCGCGATCCTCGCCGAGACGCGCCGCGTCGCCGACTGGCAGCTCGCCAACCGCACCAACTGGGCGACGATGCCCGCGGCGCGCAAGAGCGTGCAGAATCCGCGCGACTGGCAGCAGGCGACCTTCTGGATCTCGCTCACCGATCTCGCCGCGCGCGAGCGGAGCTACGGCAAGCCGCTGCTCGATCTCGGCCGCGAGCTGCAATGGAAGCTCGGCGACAACCCGTTCCACGCCGACGACCAGCTCATCGCCCAGGCGTGGATCTGGTCCGCGCGCAACGGCGCCGCCGCCGCCGCGCTCGCGCCGACCCGCGCCTATTTCGACAATGTCCTCGCCAACCGGCCGACCGGCAGCCTCGAGTTCGTGCCCACGGCGCCGGGCAAGGGCACGTCGAAATGCACCGATCGCTGGTGCTGGTGCGACGCGCTGTTCATGGCACCGCCGACCCTGCTCCGCCTCGCCAACGCCACGGGCGATCAGCGCTACGCCGAGTTCGCGCATGCGGAGTTCAAGGCGACCACCGACTATCTCTACGATCCCGTCGAGAAGCTCTATTTCCGCGACAGCCGCTTCTTCGACATGCGCGACGCCAAGGGCCGGAAATTGTTCTGGAGCCGCGGCAATGGCTGGGTGATGGGCGGGCTGGTGCGCATGCTCCAGGTGATGGACCGCAAGGATCCCAAGCGCCCCTATTACGAGAAACTGTTCCGCGACATGGCGGGCAGGCTGGTGACGCTGCAGAAGGCCGACGGCTATTGGCCGGCCTCGCTGCTCGACGGCGATCCGGACACGCCGCCCGAGAGCAGCGGCACCGCCTTCTACACCTATGCCTTCGCCTGGGGCGTCGATGCCGGACTGCTCGATCGCGCGACCTATCAGCCCGCGGCGATCAAGGGGTGGAACGCGGTCGTTCGCGCGATCCAGCCCGACGGGATGCTCGGCTGGGTGCAGCAGGTCGGCGACCGGCCCGACAGCGTCTCGGCGAGGGAGACGCAATTCTACGGCTCCGGTGCCTTCATCCTTGCCGGTACCGCGATGTACGATCTCGCGCGCAAGGGGGCCAGACGCTGATGCGAAAGCTCGTTTGCGTACCCGTCCTCGCCGCCTTGCTCACCGCCAATACCGCGCCCGCCGATCGCTGGGCGGGCAAGCCGCACGGCCCGGTCTATCTCGCCGATGTGACGCCGATGGACCGCACCGTCCGCACCCGGCTGATGCCGCAGGTCGAGACCCTGCTCGAGCAGCTGCTGCGCGAGAAGCGCGGCATGCGCCTCGGGGGCGTCGCGGTGTTCGAGAGCGGCGACAAGTTCCTGCCCGGCAAGATCGCCGCGGCGATGGCCTATCGCATCACCGCGCTCGACAAGGCCGATCCGCGGCTCGGCCAGCGGCTCGAGGACTTCGCCGACATCGCCGACCTGACGCTCGGCGATCCCAACGACACTTGGGGCATCTATTACTATATCTCGGCGCTGCACGACCTGAACGAACGCGGCCTGCTCGATCGCGCGGTGCGCCCGGCGACGCTCGCCAAGCTCAAGCAGAAGCTCGACTGGCGCCGCTTCGTGCGCTCCGACCTCACGCTGATCAACCTGCCCAACAATTATTACGGCGTCGCCTTTTCCGTCGCCCGCTTGCGCCACCTGCTGGGGTGGGAGGACGCCGCGGGCGCGGAGCAACTGCTCGCGCGTACGCTCGATCACTATCGCAGATATTCGGGCACCTACGGCTTTGCCGACGAGACCGAGGGCAAGGGGCGCTTCGACCGCTATTCGGTGCTGCTGATCGGCGAGATCGCGCACCGGCTGATCGAGACCGGCATGACTCCGTCGGCCGAGGTCAAGGGCTGGCTGCGCAAGTCGGTGGACCTGCTGCTGCCGCGCTTCAACCTGACCGGCGAAGGGTTCGAATACGGCCGCAGCATCGGCGCCTATGGCGAGACCGCCTTCATCGAAGTGCTCACCGCCGCCGCCTTGCTCAAGGTGCTGACGCCGCAGGAGGAGCGCATGGCCTATGCCTTCTCCAGCCGGATCGGCGCACGCTACATGGACTTCTGGGTCGATCCGAAGGTCGGCTCGGTCGACATGTGGGGGCAGGGGCGGCGCACCGACGACTATCGCGGCATCCATCGCATCTTCGGCGAGAATCTGAGCCTCGCGCGCCAGCACATCTACACCAATGCGATCTGGAACCGGCTCGGCTATGCCGGTCGCGCGCCAGACCCGGGCTATGCCAAGTGGTTGCAGACGCTGCCGCGCTCGACCGTCACCTGGTTCGCGCGCGGTGAGCACGACCGCGCGGTCGTCACGGTGCGCGACGGCGGCCGGGTGATCGGGCTGCCGATCATCAACGGGGCGGAGGGGCAGCATATGCACAACCCCTATTTCCCCGTGCCCTTCTCGCCCGGCATGCTCGCGGGCTCGGCCGACGCGACTTATCCGCATCTCGTGCCGCGCATCACGCTCGCCGATGGCGCGGTGCTGATGCCGCTCGCCTGGTTCAAGGACGTGCGCGTCACGCGCCGCGGCGCGACGACGGAGGTGCGCTGGCGCCAGGATGCACTTGACCTGATGGGCGAGAACGACGCGCGGCCCGACGACCGCGCGAGCATCGAGACCAGCTACACGCTCAGCCCCGGCCGCATCACCCGCAGCGATCGCCTGCGCCTGGCGCCGGGGGTTCGCGTGGCGAAGATCGATCTCGAGTTCGCCAGCTTCTCGGCCGCGCCTGCCGTCCGGGCCGGCAAGGTGAGCTTCGGCATCGGTGAGGTCCGCCGCTTCGCCGCGACCGGCTATGACGGTTGCAAGGCAACAAAAGCCGAAAAACCCGAATATCGTGCACCGACCGGTGCCTTCGCCACCGTGGTACGATGCACGCGATCGTCGCCCTCCGAGCGGGACGGTACCATAGCGCTAACATGGGATTTGTCCTACAACCGTTGATCTAGGCGGTTGACTCCTGTCGGCGAGGTTGTAGGACACATTCCTATGACACCGGTATCAAGCCGGGCCCTTGGGAGGATGAAGATGAAATCTCGATCGATGGTGATGGTCCGCGGTTCCCTGCTCGCGTCGGCGGCGCTCGCGGCGATGGCGCCGGCATTCGCCCAGGATGCGCCTGCAGCCGACGCGTCGCCCGCGGCCGGCGGCGAAGAAGAGATCATCGTCACCGGTGCGCGCGCCACGCAACGCACCTCGATCGAGTTCAAGCGTAACGCGGACGTCGTCGTCGACGGCCTGGTCAGCGACGAGATCGGCGCGACGCCCGACAACAGTGTCGGCGACACGCTCGAGCGGATCACCGGCGTCTCGGCCGATCGCTTCAAGGGCAACGCCAACGAGCTGTCGGTGCGCGGCCTCGGCCCGACGCTGAGCTTCTCGACCTTCAACGGCCGCGAGGTCTCGACCGCCGGCCCCGACCGCTCGGTCGCCTTCCAGCAATTCCCGTCGGAGCTGGTCAACGGCGTGCTGGTCTACAAGTCGCAGCGCGCCGACTTCCTCGAGGGCGGCGTCGGCGGGGTGATCGAGCTCAGGTCGATGAAGCCGCTCGACTATGGCAAGCGGCGCATCCAGTTCGAGGTGCGCGGCGATTTCCAGCCCAAGGACGATGACGTCTACCAGCATGACGGCCTCGGCTATCGCGCCAACATCTCCTACACCGACCAGTTCGCGACCGGCATCGGCGATATCGGCATCTCGATCGGCTATCAGCGTCAGGACACGACCGCGCCCGAGGACTATTACAACACCAACTCGACCTTCCAGGCGTGCAACACCTACGCCACCAACGGCGCGACCAACACCGCCAACTGCGCGCTCGTCACCACGGCGCGCAACGCCAGCGAGACCCTGGGCGACGTCTATTTCGCCAACAGCTCGCGCAGCTTCCGCACGCAGCAGACCTCCGAGGTGCGCGACGGCATCATCGGCGCGATCCAGTGGCGCCCGCATGCCGATTTCGAGATCGCGCTCGACGGCCAATATTCGAACCGCGCGAGCCTTGAGGACCGCAACGTCCTGCAGATCACCGAGGGGCTGCGCGGCGTCCAGCCGCTGGTCGTCGGCGACGGCGCCAACGGTTATACCGACCATGCGCTGATGAGCTATCGCGGCAATTCGAACCTCGAGAACCAACTCGAGACGCGCCAGCGCAACGAGGAATATCTCGGCGGCGGCGCCAGCCTGATCTGGTCGCCCGATCGCTGGAACATCGCCTTCGACGGCTCCTATTCGCGCAGCCACCGCACCGAGACCCAGAAGCAGACGCGTATGCGCTCCAATGCGCGCGTGGCCTATACGCTGACCTATGAGGACGACGAAGTCGTGCCGGTGGTGGATTTCGGCGGCTTCGACATCACCAACCACAATCTGTTCCTGACTACGGCCGCCAACTCGGTCTATGCCCGGCGTCGTTTCGTCACGGATCGCGAGGATGTGATCTGGGCGGGCAAGCTCGACGTCACGCGCGAATTCGACGGGTTCATCAATTCGGTGAAGTTCGGCGGCCGCTATTCGGATCATCACCGCACCAACGACAACGCCCGCAACACCGATCTCAACACGCTGGTCAATGTCGGGACGACCACGCCAACGCAACTGATCGCGCAGGCCAACCAGCAGTGTCGCGTGCCGTTCACGACCAGCTCCTACATGCAGGGCATGGGCACCAACGTCACGCGCTGGGCGACCTTCGACAATGACTGTCTGTTCCGCACCTTCACCGGCAGCGACGACGCGCTGCCTTATCCCGCAGACGGACGCGACCCGAGCGACATCGACGTGCGCGAGCGGATCTGGGCGGCCTATGCGATGGCGACGTTCCGCTCGGACGCGGGTGCGGTGCCGTTCAGCGGCAATGTCGGCCTGCGATGGGTGAAGACCGACATCACCTCGATCGGCTATCGCCAAGCCTATATCCTGACGATCGACAGCGGCACCAACGAGTATGACATCGCCGTCGATCCGGCCGCGGGCGTGATCAGCAACACCGCCAAGGGCAGCTACAACTACTTCTTGCCCAGCGCGAACATCGCCTTCGACCTGTCGCAAAGGCTAAAGCTTCGCCTTGCCGCCTATCGCGCCATCGCCCGGTCGGGCATCGAGAGCTTCGGCGCCGGCATCAGCCTCACCCCGGTGGCCAATGCGGTGGGCATCGACAACATCATCTTCAACGCCACCACCGGCAATCCGAACTTGAAGCCGCTGCGCGCGTGGAACCTCGACGCCAGCCTTGAGCTCTACGCCTCGAAGGACACGATGCTGTCGGTCGCGGCCTATTACAAATGGGTCAAGGGCACGGTGATCGGCCGGTCCGAGCCGATCCCGACCGACATCACCGTCACCACGATCCGCGACAACGCCGGTCCGGTCACCGAGACGTTCACGATCAACCCGGTCGCGCCGTCGAACGATCTCGAGACGCGCCACCTCTACGGGGTCGAGGCGACCTTCAGTCATGTGCTGACCTGGCTGCCCGATCCGCTCGACGGCTTCGGCATCCAGGGCTCGGTCAACCGCGCCTTCGCCAATTTCGAATATCCCGACACCTCGCCGATCGCCGACTATGTCGATCCGGCGAACCTGATCGGCCTGTCGAAATGGACCGCGAGCGGATCGGTGTGGTTCGAGAAATGGGGCCTCTCGCTGCGCGCCAACGTCCGCTACCGCTCGGACTATTACAAGCCGAACGGCGGCTCGAACCGCGAGATCCGCCCGGGCACCTATCTCAACCTGTCGGCGCAGTACGACATCTCGAAGAACGTGCAGCTCAAGCTGCAGGCGCTCAACCTGACCGGCACGCCCGACATCATGTACAAGGGCGGCTACGACAGCATCACCGAGGTGTCGAACAGCGGCACCCAGTATTTCTTCGGCTTCCGGGTGCGCCTGTAATGAAACTAGGCCGGACCATCCCTCTCTCGGTCCTCGCCGCCACCGCCGCCGTGGGCATCCCCGCGGCGGCGGCTTTTCCTTCCGCACCGGCAGCGGTCTGCCAGGGCGCCGAAGGCTATGCCGCCGCGTTCGGCGGCCGCCGTACCTTCACCTTGCGTCCCGGCGAGCTCGAAGCGATCAAGGCGTCGCTCGCCAGCGACCCCGCGGTCGCCCAGGCCTATCGCGCGCTGGTCGTGCAGGCCGACCGCGCGCTCGCGCGCAAGCCCGGCTCGGTGCTCGACAAGCGCACCATTCCGATCTCGGGCGACCGGCACGATTATGTCAGCCTCGCCCCCTATTGGTGGCCCGATCCCGCCAATCCCAAGGGTCCCTATGTCCGCCGCGACGGCCAGGTGAACCCCGAGCGCGAGACCAACCGCTTCGATCGCGTCGCGTTCGGCCGGATGGGGAGCGACGCCGACACGCTGGGCCTCGCTTATTATTACAGCGGCGACCGAAAATATGCCGACAAGGCGGCCGCGATCGTGCGTACCTGGTTCCTCGATCCGGCGACGGCGATGAACCCGAATATGAACTATGCCCAGGCCGTGCCGGGACGCGAGGACGGCCGGGCCGAGGGCGTGCTCGACACCAGCGGTCTGATCGCGGTGATCGACGCGGTCGGGCTGATCGGGCCGTCCGGCGCGCTGTCGGCGGACGACGTCAAGGCGCTGGAGAGCTGGTTCTCGCGCTATGTCGACTGGATGCGCACCAGTCCCAACGGCAAGGCCGAGGGTGCCGCGCGCAACAATCACGGCGTGTGGTACGACGCGCAGCTCGCCCGGTTCGCGCTGTTCGCGCGCCGCGATGACATCGCCCGGCGCACCGTCACAGCCTTTCCCGCGGCGCGGATCGCGAAGCAGGTGGATGCGTCGGGCGCGCTGCCGCACGAGCTCACCCGGACGCGCAGCTTCCATTATTCGGTGTTCACGCTCGACGCGGCCTATCATGTCGCCGACAGCGCGGCGTGCCTCGGCACCGATCTTTACGGCGCCGACGCGAATGGTAGATCGCTGCGCAAGGCGACCGCTTATCTCGCCGCCTATCGCGGGCGCCAGAGCGAGTGGCCGTACAAGGAGATGAAATGGCCGGCCGAGGCGCTCGACGAGCTGCTCACGCGTGCCGATGCGGCGTGGGGGCCAGGGGCCTATCCGCGCGCGGCGTCGGGCGAGATCGTGCTGCGCTACCGCGCCGCGCACTGATGCGGCGCGCGGGGCTGGCGCTGGCGCTGCTCGCGCTCCCCGGCGCGGCGGAATCGCAGCGGGGCGCGCGCAGCGAGGCGTTCGGCACCCGCCCCGACGGCCGCGCGATCCAGCGCCACATCCTCGTCAACCGCAACGGCATGACCGTCGAGCTGATGGATCACGGCGCGGCGATCGTGCGGGTCGCGCTGCCCGACGGCAGGGGCGCGCTGGTCGATGTCGTTCCCGCGCCCGGCGACCTTGCCGGCCTGCTCGCGAGCAATCGCCGCTTCGGGGCGATCGTCGGCCGCTATGCCGGGCGGTTGCGCGGCGAGGTGACGATCGACGGCAAGCGCTACCCGCTCGCCACCAACGCCTCGGGCGTCACGCTCCACGGCGGCGACCCAGGCTTCGACCGCGCGGTGTGGACGGCGCGCGCCTTCACCACGCGTGAGGTCACGGGCGTGGTCTTTACCCATGTCAGCCCTGATGGCGACCAGGGATTCCCGGGCAGGCTCACCGTCGAAGCACGCTACGCGCTCGCGCGCGACAGCGATACGCTGACGCTCGACATCACCGCCACTTCGGATCGCCCGACCGTCGCCAACCTCACCAATCATGTCTATTTCAACCTGGCGGGCCAGGGGAGCGTCGCCTGCCACGTCCTGCGCGTGGACGCGGATCGCGGGGTCGAGCTCGACAGCCGCAAGCTCCCGACCGGGCGGCTGCTGCCGGTGCGTGGTACGGCGTCCGATTTCGCGCGCGACCGTCCCCTCGCACCCGTCGTGAAGGCGGGTGGGATCGACGCGATGCTGGTCCTGTCGGGTAAACGCACGACCCGCCTGACCGACCCGGGCAGCGGCCGGACGCTCGCCGTCACCACCAATCAGCCCGGGCTGCAGGTCTTCACCGGCAACGCGTTCGACGGCACCGACCGCGATCACGTCGGCCGCCCGATCATGCGTTACGCCGCGATCGCGCTCGAGCCTGGGCATTACGCGGATTCGCCCGCGATTCCGGCCTTCCCATCGACGCGGATCGTGCCCGGTAAACCGCTGCGCTGGCACGCGAGCTGGCGCTTCGGCCGCACCACGCCCGCCGCAACGGATTGCAAGCCATGATCCCCCGCCGCGCCCTGCTCGCCGCGCCACTGCTCGCGCTACCCGCCGCTCGCGCAGTGGAACCCGATCTCCGCGCGACCGAGCGCCGCCGCGTCGTGCCTCAGGCCCACGCGCTGCTCGCCGAGCCGCCCAGGACGATCGCCGCGATCCCCGCGCCGCGCAGCCCGGGCGGACGGCACGACTATTATTCCGAGGGCGACTATTGGTGGCCCGATCCCGCCAGGCCGGGCGGGCCTTACGTCCGGCGCGACGGCCGCTCCAACCCCGACAAGTTCGACGGCCATCGCGACGCGCTGATCCGCTTCGGCCGGGTCGTGCCAATGCTCGCCGCGGCGTGGGAGCTCACCGGCGAGGCGCGCTTCGCCGCGGCGGCGATCCGGCATCTCGATGCGTGGTTCGTCGATCCGGCGACGCGGATGAACCCGGATCTCCAGCACGCCCAGGCGATCATCGGGGTCAACACCGGCCGCGCGATCGGGGTGATCGACACGCTCCAGATCGTCGAGGTGGCGCGCGCCGCCACGCTGTTCGCCCGCCGCGCCGCGCTCGGCTACGCTGCCGTCCGCAAGGGCGTGGAGGACTGGTTCGCACGCTATCTCGACTGGCTCACCACCTCGCCCTTCGGGATGGAGGAGCGCGACGAGAAGAACAACCACGGCACCTGCTGGCTGCTCCAAGCGGCCGCCTTCGCCGCCGTCGTCGGCCGCGGTGAGGTGCTGGCGTTCGCGCGCGAGCGGCTCAAGACGGTGATCGTCCCGACCCAGATCGCGCCCGACGGCCGCCAGCCGCTCGAGCTCGCGCGGACCAAGCCCTATGCCTATTGCCTGTTCAACCTCGACGTGCTCGCCGCGTCGGCTTGGCTGCTCTCGGAGAAGGACGGCGAGCTGATCGCCTGGCGGACTTCCGACGGCCGCTCGATCGGCCAGGCGATCGCCTTCATGGCCCCGTACATCGCCGACAAGGGCAAATGGCCCCTTGCCAAGGACATCGAATATTTCGACGGCTTCCCGGTGCGCCACCCCGCCCTGCTGTTCGGCGCCCGCGCGCTCGACCGGCCTGACTGGCTCCGCATCTGGGCCGCGCTCGACCCCGATCCGGCGATCGGCGAGGTGATCCGCAACTTCCCGGTGCGCCAGCCTTTGCTGTGGCTCGATCAGACGCGCAGATAGCGGAAATACCAGACCTCATGGCCCTGACGCCGCGCCTTGCGTTCGTAGCGTGTCTCGGGCCAGTCGGCGGGGCGGGTGAGGAAATCGGCGGCGGTCTTCGCCTGCCAGACAAAGTCGCGGCGCTGGTCCATCACCATCATCGCCCAGCGGCAATAGGTCGTGTCGTCGGTGCCCAGCCGGAACTCGGCGCCCGGCTTGAGCTTGGCCGCGATCAGGTCGAGCGGGCCGTGGTTGACCATGCGGCGCTTGGCGTGGCGCGCCTTGGGCCAGGGATCGGGGTGGAGCAGATAGACGCGCTCGAGGCTGGCGTCGGGCAGGCGCTCGACCACGTCGAGCGCGTCGCCCATGTGCAGCCGCACATTGCTCAAGCTCCCGTCGCGGATATGGCCGAGCGCGCCGACCACGCCATTGAGGAACGGCTCGCAGCCGATGAAGCCATGGTCCGGCCGCATCGCCGCTTGCCCGGCAAGATGTTCGCCCGCGCCGAAGCCGATCTCGAGCTCGAGCGGGCGCGCATCACCGAACAGCCCCGCGGCATCGAGCGGTCCGGTCTCGGGCACCGCCACGCGCGGCAGCATCTCCTCGACCAGCGCCGCCTGGCCGGCGCGCAATTTGTGGCCCTTGGCGCGCCCGTAGAGGCGGCGGATCTTGGCGGGGTCGTTCATGGCGTGCGGCCCTAGCGGTCCGCGGCGCGCATGTGAACCGGCGAACTTTTCGCGCCGCCACCGGTTGATGGCGGGATGAGCAAGCGCAAGAAGAAGCCGCCCAAATCGGCACGCCAGGCCAGCGCCGTCGAGCATGCCGATGCCGCGATCGCGACGCGTGCCGGCCACTATCATCGCAATCCGGTCGTTCGTCTGCTCGGCGGGGCGAGCGAGATCGCCGACCAGCCGCCGCTGATCGCCACTTCGCTTGCCACGACCGCCGCGGGGTTGCTGGCGAAGCGGCCGGAACTGGTCGGCACCGGCCTTCGCATGCTGGCGAGCGAGCTCGTCGCCACCGGTCTCAAGCATATCGTCAAGCGCCGTATCGACCGCACGCGCCCCTACAAGATGCTCAAGGACGGGCGCTACAAGCTCAAGCATGCCGGCAGCGGCGCCTCGCGCGCGAGTCCCTGGTCGTCCTTTCCCTCGGGCCATACCGCCGGCGCGGTCGCCACGGCGCGCGCGATCGCGCATGGCTATCCGCAGCTGGCGCTTCCCGCCGGGATCGCCGCCGGCGCCATCGCGCTGATCCAGGTCCCGCGCCGCACACACTTCCCGACCGATGTCGTTGCCGGTGCCGCGATCGGGTTCCTGTCCGAATGGCTGGTCGATGCAGCGATGCGCAGGTTCGCGCCGGCGTCCGCTGGTTCAGCTCACCCGCTCGAACGCGATCCGCCGGGCATGGGGATCGGCCTCGGTCAGCCGCACCTCGAGCGTATCGCCCGGGGTTAGCCCCGAAGCATCGACTCGCGCGGTGACCGGCAGGCCGCGCAGCTGGATCGAAGCCCCGCGCTCGCCGATGTCGGTGACCACCGCGCCCAGCGTCTCGCCCTCGTTGCCCGCCAGCATAACCGCTTCCGCCATGTCGATCACCGCGCGGTCGATCTGTCCGGCGCGCGAGTCCGCGCGCGCCATCACCTTGGGCAGCCTGGCGAAGGCGTCGCGTACATGCTCCGGTACTTCGCGCCCGTTCGCGACGGCGAGCGCCGCCTGCACGACATAGCGGTCGGCGAGCCGCCGCAGCGGCGCGGTGGCATGGGCATAGGAGGCGGCGACCGCGGCGTGCCACGGGGTCTCGCCGTCGCGGAACGGCTGATAGCCGGCGCCATTGCCCGCGCGCCGGATCGCCAGCATCAGCGCCGCGTGGCGCGTGTCCGCCGGATCCAGCGTCCGCTCGAACTGAGTGAGCGTCGCCCGCTCGGGCCAGTCGATGCCGAAGGCGCGCGCCGTGTGCCGCAAGCGCCGCACGGCATGATCGCTCGGCTCGGCCATCACCCGGAACAGCCCGGTGCGATGCGCGATCAGCGCGTCGGCGACCGCCATGTTGCACGCGAGCGAGAGCGCGGCGTTGCGGTCCTCGGACGCGTGCCGCGTGCGGAACACCAGCGCGAGCGCGCCGTCGGGACCTTCCGACACTTCCTGCTCGGGGGGGTCGACGCGCGCCGCGCCGCGCTCGACCTCGGCCTGGGTGATCCGCCGCGAAAGCTCGTCGAAGCCCGCAGGCAGATCCGCGGCCTCCACGGTGGCGTAGGCCAGCTTGGCGCGGCTGTGGATCACCGCGCGAGTCGCCGCGTCGAGCTTGACCGCACCGTCCGGCGCCACGCGTACGCTGAACACCACCGCCGGCCGCGGCGCGTCGGGCAGCAGGCTCGCCGCGCCTTCGGCCAGCATCGGCGGATAGAGCCCGGCCTTGCCGTCGGGCAGGTACAGCGTCTCGCCGCGCGCCCAGGCCTCGGCATCGATCGGCCCGCCCTCGTCGACGAACCAGGCGACGTCGGCGATGGCATAGTGCAGGATCAGATCGCCGCCCGCCGCCTCGATGCAGAAGGCCTGGTCCAGATCGGTGGCGCTCGCCGGATCGAGCGTCACGAACGACTTCCGCGTCCAATCGTCGTGATTGGTCGGTGCGCGCGTCGCGACGATCTGCGCCGCCGTCATCACCGCGGGCGGGAAGCCGTCCGGCACCTGGAATTCGGCCCGGATCGCCGCAAGCTCGCGGGCGAGGGCGTGGGCGGGATCGCGGATCGTCTTCATGGGAGGAGGCTAGCCCGGCGCGCAGCCGTTGCACAGCACGAACGGCGCGCTATCGTCCCGGCCGATCGCCGTATCGTGGGGGTGGTTGATGCGTTTTGGGGTGGCGGCAATCGCGATGGCGCTGGCGGCGCCCGCGGCGGCGGAGAATCGCAATATCGTCCTGCCCGAGCTCCCGCCCTTGTCGATCAAGGTGGAGGAGAAGAGCGTCGAGGAGCTCCAGGCGATGCTTGCCCGCGGCGAGCTCACCAGCGAACGGCTGATCCATGCCTATCTCGAACGCATCCGCCTGCTCGACCGCGCGGGTCCGAAGCTGCGCAGCGTGATCGCGCTCAATCCGCGGGCGCTGGAGCAGGCGCGCAAGGCCGACCGCGACCGTCGGCTGCGCATCGCGCGTGGGCCGCTGTTCGGCATCCCGGTGCTGGTCAAGGACAATATCGACACGACCGAGAATGCGACCACCGCCGGCAGCCTCGCGCTGGCGGACAATTTCACGAAGCGCGACGCGCCGCTGGTCGCACGACTGCGCGAAGCGGGCGCGATCATCCTCGGCAAGACCAACCTTTCCGAATGGGCGAACATCCGCGATACCAATTCGATGAGCGGATGGAGCGCGGTTGGCGGTCTGGTCCGCAACCCCTATGCGCTTGACCGCAGCGCCTGCGGCTCGTCGAGCGGGACGGGTGCCGCGATCGCCGCCAGCCTCGCTGCGGTGGGGGTGGGGACCGAGACCGACGGCTCGATCACCTGCCCGGCGTCGATGAACGGGCTGGTCGGATTGAAGCCCACGCTGGGGGCGATCAGCCGGACCCATGTCGTGCCGATCAGCATCAGCCAGGACACCTCCGGACCGATGGCGCGCAGCGTCAAGGATGCCGCTGCGTTGTTCGCCGCGATGATCGGCACCGACAAGGCCGATGCCGCTACCGCCGAGGCCGATGCCCGCCGCGCCGCGCTGGCTCCGGACTGGAGCAAGGCCAGCCTCAAGGGCGTTCGCCTCGGCGTGGTGCGGCCCGAGATGCGCGCAGGCCTGGCGGCGCGGTACGGCGCCCAGCTCGCGGTGCTGCGCGCTGCGGGTGCCGAGCTGGTCGAGATCAAGCTAACCGCGCCCGAGGGATTGAGCCAGGCCGAGTTCCGCCTCTTTCAGCTGGAGCTAAAGAACCGGCTCGCCGCCTATCTCGCCACGACGCCGCCGGCCGTGAAGGTGCGCACGCTCGCCGATGTCATCGCCTTCAATACGGCGTCGAAGACCGAGCTTGCCTATTTCGGCCAGGACATCTTCGAGACGACGCAGAAGACCGCCGGGATGGACGACCCGGCCTATGCGAAGACGCGCGACGACAGCCGGCGCCGGGCGGCCGCGGCGATCGATACGGCGCTGGCGAGCGCCCGGCTGACGGCGATCGTCGCGCCCAGCACCGGCCCCGCCTGGCTCTCCGATCCGGTGCATGGCGACCAGTCCAGCGGTCCGAGCGCGAGCCAGTTGCCCGCGGTGTCGGGCTATCCTCACCTGACGGTGCCGATGGGATTGGTCGGCGGGCTGCCGGTCGGACTTTCCTTCATCGGCCCGAAGTGGAGCGATGGGCGGCTGCTCGAGCTCGGCTATGCCTATGAGCAGGCGTCGCGGGCGCGGGTGAAGCCGGGCTATCGTGTGACGGTCGATGCCGGACCGGGCGTCGAAGGCGCGCTGAGCGACGAGCGCGGCGTCATTCCACCTTGACCAGCCGTGCAGTCGGGTTCCGTGTGTCAGGGGCAAGCATCCAGATCTTCTTGTTGATTCCGACCTGGATCGGCGATCATGCGGCGGCGCTGCCGGGTCAGCATCGCGGCATCCGCCTCGCCGAGCGTGCGGCTCTCGGCCAGCTTGCCGTCCTCGAAGCGCGCCCGATAGAGCTCCCCGCGCGTCAGGCTAGCGACGGGCGGAAGCAACCGACAAAAAGGCGGCGATCCCGCCGGGGGCCGCCGCCTTGCTTTGTCCGTTGCAGGACGATCAGGCCAGCGCGGCCTTGAGGTCCTCGACCAGGTCGGTCTTCTCCCACGGGAAGAAGTCGCCTTCGGCCTTGCGGCCGAAATGGCCGTACGCCGCGGTCTTCTGGTAGATCGGCTTGTTGAGGCCGAGATGCGTGCGGATGCCGCGCGGGGTCAGGCCGCCGAGCTTCTCGATGCGCTGGATCGCTTCCTCGATCTTGTCGTCGCCGACGGTGCCGGTGCCGTGCGTGTCGACATAGAGCGACAGCGGCTTGGAGACGCCGATCGCATAGGCGAGCTGGATGGTGCAGCGCTGGGCGAGGCCCGCGGCGACGATGTTCTTGGCGAGATAGCGGGTGATGTACGCCGCCGAACGGTCGACCTTGGTCGGATCCTTGCCGCTGAACGCGCCGCCGCCATGGGGCGACGCGCCACCATAGGTGTCGACGATGATCTTGCGGCCGGTGAGGCCGGCGTCGCCGTCGGGGCCGCCGATCTCGAAGCTGCCGGTCGGGTTGATGTGATATTCGGTCGCGTCGCTGAGCAGCGCGGCCGGGATCACGCTCGCGACCACCGACTTCACATAGGCGTGGAGCTCGGCTTCCTTCTCGCCCTGGTCGTAGCCCGCGGCATGCTGGGTCGAGACGACGATCGCGGTCGCGGCGACCGGCTTGCTGCCCTCGTAGCGCAGCGTGACCTGGCTCTTGGCGTCGGGCTCGAGGAACGGCGCCTTGCCCGAATGGCGGTCGGCGGCCATCTGCGCCAGGATCTTGTGGCTGTAGTCGAGCGTCGCCGGCATCAGGTCGGGCGTGTCGTCGGCGGCATAGCCGAACATGATGCCCTGATCGCCCGCGCCCTCGTCCTTGTTGCCGCTGGCGTCCACGCCTTGCGCGATATGCGCCGATTGCGGGTGCAGGTTGTTCTCGAAGCGCAGCGTCTCCCAGTGGAAGCCCGACTGCTCGTAGCCGATTTGCTTCACGGTCTGGCGCACGGTCCTCTCGACTTCCTCCGGAACGCCCGGCGCCCAGTTGCCGGCCTCGTCCATGATGCCCTTGCCGCGGATCTCGCCCGCCAGCACCACCAGCTGAGTCGTGGTCAGCGTCTCGCACGCGATGCGCGCCTCCGGATCCTTCGACAGGAACAGGTCGACGATCGCGTCGGAAATCTGGTCGGCGACCTTGTCGGGATGACCCTCGGAAACCGATTCGGAGGTGAAGAGATAGCTGGAACGCATGATTTTCCTCGTGATGCTCAGGCCGTTGCCATGCCCGAAGTCGAAAGGGGTGGATATAAAGCTTTTGTTATATGCGGCGCACTAGCGGGCGAAGCGCCGGATGGCAATCGCGATGCCCAGCAGCAGCCCGGCTACAATGAACGCCATCCAGTTGCCGAGCCGCGCGAACAGCGTGGGGGGCAGGGCAGCGGGCATCGGCGCCTCGATCGCCCTGGCCTCGCGCGGACCGGCGGCCGCGACGATCTGGCCGCGCGCGTCGACGATCGCGGAGATGCCGGTGGGGGTGGAGCGCAGGATCGGCAACCCCTCCTCGATCGCACGCATCCGCGCCTGCGCCAGGTGCTGGGGCGGACCCCAGCTGCCGAACCAGGCGTCGTTGGAGGGGTTGAACAGGATCGCCGGGCGATTCTCCGGATCGACGGTCGCGCCCGAGAAGATGATCTCGTAGCAGATCTGCATCCCGATCGTGCCAAAGCCCGGCACCTCCAGCGTCCGCGGTCCCGGGCCGGGGCGGAAGTCGATGTCGCCCATCACCAGCCGCGAGAGGCCGAGCGGCTTCAGGATCGAACGCATCGGCAGATACTCGCCATAGGGCACGAGATGGGCCTTGTCGTAGCGCCCGCGGATCGCGCCCGTGGGGTCGATCGCGAACACCGAGTTGGTCGCGGCGTCGAGCGTGCGGTCGCCGCCGAACAGCAGCGCGTTGCCGCCGACCAGCGCCATGTCCTTCGGCCCCAGCGTCATCGCGATCATCTGGCGGATCGTGCGCGGATCGCCTTTGCCGTACCATTCGGGCGGATAGCCTTCCTCGATCCAGTAATCGACCGCGCCTTCGGGCCAGACGATGAGGCGCGGGACCGGGCCGCCGGGCAGGATCGTCACGCGGTCGTTCGACAGGCGGGTGAGCGCCTCCATCGCCTTCTGCGCATAGGTGCCGTCGAGCGCCGCTTCCTGCCCGATATTGGGCTGGAGCACGCGGACGAGCGGCGCGGTCGCAGCGGGCGGAGCGGCGACGGGGTTGAGCAGCAGCCCGGCGGCGAGCAGCGCGACGGCCGCGCCTGCGACCGGCCGCCACTGCCGCCGCGACGCGAGATAGAGCGTGCCCGCCACCGCCACGGTCAGTCCCGAAAGCGCATAGGTGCCGGTGAATGCGGCAAACTGCGCCACGCCGGGCAGCGGCAGCCAGATCACGCCGAGCGGGTTCCACGGATAGCCGGTGAACATCACCCCGCGCAGATATTCGGTAATCGTCCACGCCGCGCCCGCGACGAGCACGAAGGGAAGGTCGGGCTTGCGCAGCAGCGCCGCGCCGGTCCGGCCGAAGCGCCAGGCCAGCCCCATCGCGATCGCCGGATAGACCGCGAGGTAGAGCGCGAGCAGCACCACCGCGAGATAGCCGAGCGCGGGCGGCATCTTGTTCTGATAATCGAAGGCGTGCTGGATCCAGTTGTTGCCGATCGTGAAATGGCCGAGCCCGAACAGCCAGCCGCGCAGCAGCGCCTGGCGCAGCGTCGGCGCCTCGTGCGTCAGCCGCAGCAGGATCGCGAGGCAGATCAGACCCGCGACCCACCAGTCGAGTGGGGCGAAGGCGGTGGCGGAAGTGGCGCCGGCGACGAGCGCGATCAGGCGGGGGCGGGGCAGCTGCATCGTGGATCGCTATCGGGCCAGACCGTGACAGATACAAGCATGCGGCGTATTAAGGCGACAGCACACCAAGGAAACATCATGACCGAACCCGTCATCGTCGATATCCCGCACAAGCTCGGCCGCGAGGGCGCCCGTGCCCGGCTCGCCAGCGGGGTGGGCAAGATCGGCGACATGTTCCCCGGCGGCGGCACGGTGCAGGAAAGCTGGCAGGGCGACACGCTGCACTTCACCGTGACCGCGATGGGGCAGAGCGTGGCGAGCCGGCTCGAGGTGTTCGACGATCGCGTCCATGCCGAGGTCGACCTGCCGCCGATGCTCGCGCTGTTCGCCGGCAAGATCCGCGAGAAGCTGCAGAAGGAAGCGCCAAAGCTGCTCGAGTGAAGGAACCGGCGGCGCTCGACCGCGGTTGTGCGTCCGAGGAGTTCGGATGCGCTACTGGCCGATCATCGGGATGGTGCTGACGGGCGTGCTCACCGCAGGTGGGTGCGCCGGTGCGCTCCTCGGCCAGTACACCGTGAGCGGGGGCCTGTTCCCCGATGCCGGAGGGGGCGTCCCCACCTTCGGGGTGGAGCAGGAACTCGCCGGGATGCCGCCGCCCGCCGCTGCCATGCGCGTCGTGGAGACGCCGCGCTATGCCGGCTACCCGATCTATGCCCCGGAGGTCACCACGCCGACCGAGGCCGATGCCACGGCGCGCGCTTATGACGCCCTGTACGACGAACCCGCGGGTCTTGACGATGACGAGCCCGTCTACTCCGCTGCCGAAGTGGAGCCGGTGCCGGGCGCGGCGGACCCGCCGCGGGAAGCGCCCGGCGAGCTGACCCGCCAGATCACATTGCCGACATCGTCCGCGACGAGCAGCGCGCCGGTCCTGTCCGCAGTCACCCCGACCGGGCGCCCCATCGCCTTGCCGTCGGCCGAGAGGAATCCGGTGAGCACGTCGACCGGTTTGGCGCCCGGCGCGGGCAGCCCGCGCGCCCCGAACGGCACGTAGACGACCTTGTAGCCCGTCGGCGGCACGCGGTTCCACGAGCCGTGCAGCCCGACGAAGGCGCCCTTGGCGTATTTGTCGCCCAGGCGCAGATCCTGCGTGAAGGTGAGGCCGAGCGGGGCGGTATGCGCGCCGAGCGCGAAGTCGGGCCGCGCGGTATATTCGCGCAGGTCGGGACGCTTGGGCGTGACGCGCTTGTCCTCGTAACCGCCCCAATAATGCCACGGCCAGCCATAGAAGCTGCCGAAATCGACCTGGGTCATATAGTCGGGCGGCATGTCCGAGCCCATCATGTCGCGTTCGTTGACCGCCACCCATAGCCGCTGCGTATCGGGATTGATCGCCAGCCCGACCGGATTGCGCAGGCCCGAGGCGAAGATCGTCGCGCGCTTCGCCTTGGGGTCGACCGCGAGGATCGTCGCGCGGTTCTTCTCGAGCTCGATGCCCTTCTCGGCGATGTTCGAGGCGGAGCCCACGCTGACATAGAGCGTGTTGCCGTCGGGGCTGGCGATCACGTCGCGGGTCCAGTGATTGCCGCCGCCGGGCAGGTCGACGACCTTTTCGGGTTTCGCGGTGATCTTGGTCTCGCCCACCTTGAAGGGATAGCGGATCAGCGCGTTGTGATTGGCGACGTAGAGCGTCTCGCCGACCAGCACCATGCCGAACGGCGAATCGAGCCCGTTGGCGGCGGTCAGCAGCACCGAGCGCGCCTCGGCCACGCCGTCGCCATCGGCATCGCGCAGCAGGGTGATGCGGTTGGCCGAGGGTACGCCCGCGCCGGCACGGCCCATCAGCCACTTCATCACCTTGTTGGTGATCCCGCTCTCCTCGCGCGGCGGCGAGTTGCTCTCGGCGACCAGCACGTCGCCATTGGGCAGGCGATAGAGCCAGCGCGGATGATCGAGCCCGCGGGCGAAGGCGTTGACCCGAAGCCCCGCCGCGGCGGCCGGCATCGCGCCCTGCGGCCAGCCCGTCGCCTCGGCGACCTTGACCGTCGGGAAGGACTGATTGCGCGGGTCGCTCAGTTCCGGGCGCTGCCCGGCGACGGCATTGGCATCGAGCCGCGCGACGTCGGGCCGACTCACCCACCAGAAGAAGCCCGCGGCGAACAGGATCAGTCCCAATCCGACGATCAGGAACATGCGCAAGCGGCTCATTCTTCGGGTTCCTTGCGTGGAGCGGGCGGGTGCAGGCGCAGGCGGCGGACGCGCGTCGCATCGGCCTCGATCACCTCCAGCGTCCAGCCGCTCGGATGCTTCAAACATTCGCCGGGTTCGGGAACGTGGCCGGCGAGGACGAAGGCGAGCCCGCCCAGCGTCTCGATATCCTCCTCGACTTCGCCCAGCCGCGGGTCGATCGCCGCGGCGACGTCCTCGAGCTCGGCGCGCGCGTCGGCGTCCCAGCCGCCGTCGTCGAGCGGCACGAACAGCGCCTCGGGCGCGTCGTCATGCTCGTCGTCGATCTCGCCGACGATCTCCTCGACCAGGTCCTCGATCGTGATCAGGCCCTCGGTCCCCGAATATTCGTCGAGCACGATGGCGAGGTGGGTGCGGCTCGCCTGCATCTGGGCGAGCAAGTCGAGCGTGCCCATCGATTGCGGCACGTAGAGCGGCTGGCGCATCAGGCCGGTGATCTTGGACGGCGGGCCGGCACCGGCCGCCAGGTTCGCGAACACGTCCTTGATGTGGATCATGCCGATCACGCGGTCGAGCTTTTCGCGATAGACCGGCAGGCGGCTGTGTCCCGCCTCGGCGAAGAGCTGAACCAGCTCGGCGAAGCTCGTCTTCTCCTCGACCGCGATGATGTCCGCGCGCGGCACGCCGACGTCGCCCGCGTCGCGCTCGCCGAAATGGAGCAGGTTGCGCAGCATCTTGCGCTCGAGCGGGGAGAGGTCGCCATTCTTGGCGGGGGTGCCGTCGCCCTCCTCCTCGACCTCGTCGATCGCTTCCTCGATGCGTTCGCGCAGCGTTTCCTCATGCTCCTCCCCGAACAGGAGGGTGCGAAGGCCCCGCCATATGCCGCCTTCGCTGCTACTGTCGCCGTTCCCGCTGCTACTGGGTCCGTCCGCCATTTCCCGGGTCAATCCTCGCGTACCAGATAAGGGTCGGGGATCCCCAACATGTCGAGCGCGGCGCGCTCCATCGATTCCATCGCCTCGGCTTCGGAATCCCCCTGATGGTCATAGCCTAGCAAATGCAGCACCCCGTGGACAATCAGGTGCGTGGCGTGCTGCTCGACCGAGATGCCCTTGTCCACCGCCTCGGCCGCGCAGACGCCGTGGGCGAGGACGATGTCGCCCAGGATCACCTCGCCGTCGTCGCTGTTCTGGGTGAGCGCCTCGATCAGGTCGGGCGCGATCATCGGGAAGGACAGGACGTTGGTCGGCTTGTCCTTCCGGCGATACTGGGCGTTGAGCTGGTGCACCTCGTCGTCCGAGGTCAGCCGCACCGCGATCTCGATTATGGCCTCGGCCGTGGCGAGCTCGCCGAACGGCGTCTGCTCGACCGCCGCGGCAGCGGCCTTGGCGCCGATCGCATCCCAGTCGAGCTCGGGCCACTCGCCCTCGCGCTGGACCGCGACGTCAAGCATCCGTGCGCCCTTCGCCCTCATATGCCTCGACGATGCGCCCGACGATCGGGTGGCGCACCACGTCGCCGATGCCGAAGCGGACCATCGCGATCCCCTCGATCCCCTCGAGCTTGTTCACCCCGTCGTTGAGGCCCGAGGCCGAGGGGCCGCCGGGCAGGTCGGTCTGCTTGGGGTCGCCGCACACCACCATGCGGCTGTTCTGGCCGAAGCGGGTGAGGAACATCTTCATCTGCATCGGCGTGGTGTTCTGCGCCTCGTCGAGGATGACGAAGGCGTCGGCGAGGGTACGGCCGCGCATGAACGCGATCGGCGCGATCTCGATCTCGCCCGAGGCGATGCGCCGCTCGACCTGCTCGGCCGGCAGGCAGTCGTAGAGCGCGTCGTAGAGCGGGCGCAGGTACGGATCGACCTTGTCCTTCATGTCGCCGGGCAGGAAGCCGAGGCGCTCGCCCGCCTCGACCGCGGGGCGCGACAGGATCAGGCGCTTGACCGAGCCGGTGATGAGCTGCGCCACCGCCTGCGCGACGGCGAGATAGGTCTTGCCGGTGCCCGCCGGCCCGAGCGCGAAGATGATGTCGTTCGAGACCAGGGCGCGCATATAGGCGGTCTGGGTCATCGAGCGCGGGACGATCGTCTTGTTGCGCGTCCGGATCATGATCGGCGGCGCGGCGCCCTCGTCATTCTCGGCGCGGATGATGCCGCTGAAGGTCGGCTCGCTCGACATCGCGATCACCGCGTCGATCAGCCCGGTGTCGATGTCCTCGCCGCGGATCACACGGCTGTGCAGCTCGGTCAGCACCTCGCGCGCATGCGCGACGGCCTCGGCGCTGCCCTCGATCACCACGCGCTGGCCGCGGGCGTGGATGTAGACGCCGAGCCGCTCCTCGAGCGCGAGGATGTTGCTGTCATACTCCCCGAACAGCTGCGGGAGCAGCTGGGGCCGGTCGAAGGTCACTTCGACGCGAGCGCGTTGACCTTGCTGGGCGGGGACGGGTTTGCGGCTCATGCGGTCCTTTCGCGGTCGAAGTTGACGAAGTTGCGCGGAACGCGCGGAATCCTGTCCATCTTCTCATGAATGACGTGCGGATGACGGATAGCCATCTCGGCCAAACCGGGATGCAGCGCGGAGGTTCCGTTACGCATGTCGTGCGTTGGAGGATGGCAGAGCCGGACGATGTAGGACAGGGGAAAGTCGCCCGCCGGCGCTTTGGCCGGCGGGTGACGCAAGCGCGCAACAGTCCAGATCAGAGCGGCAGCAGCGCGCGACCGGCGACCGCCTGATAGAAGGTGCCGAGGGTAAGCGCGGCGTAGACCGCGCCGCCGCCGAGCACTACGGCCCAGCGCAGGCGCGCCGGGGCTCCGGCGACGGCGGCGGCGAGCAGCGGGAGCGCCTGCTCGGCATGGATGCCGAGGAAATGCGCGACGCGCAGGTCGCCGCCGAGCCGGTTCCAGCCGAACAGCGGCACGCTGCCGCCGACCTGCCCCACCGCATGGCCGGCCTGCGAGCTCATATAGCCGCCGAGCATCCCGCCGAGCGCGAAGGTGAGGAGCAGGCCCAGCACCACCGCCGCGACGAAGCTGCGCTGCAGCCCCGCGGCGGGGCGGCGCCCGATCTCCCAGGCGAGCGGCAACGTCGTGGCGGTGAGGATCACCGCGCCGAGACCCATCAGGGCATACATGATCGCATGGAAGGGCGTGCTCTTGTTGAAGTGCGATTCGAGCCCTTGCGCCGCCTGGAAGACGATATAGGCGAGCTCGAAGGTGCCGCTGGCGATCAGGGCGAAGACCGTGGCGCGGATCGGCCGGCTGTCGCGCCGCTCGGGGCGGACATAGCCCATGAACCACGCCGCGGTGAACGCGAACACGCTGACGGAGATGAAGAACTTGGCGGGCTTGACCCAGATGCCGACGCCGCTCGCCAGCGTGCGCGGGTCGCCGAACTGGAGCAGGATCGCGACGCCGCCGAGGATCAGCGTGAGCAGGCCGTAGCGGGTGAGCAGGCGGTGGCGGCGGTCGAGCTCGGTGAGCAAGCGCGACGGCTGCGGCGGATCGAAGGCGAGAGCGGTCATTGCACGGTCTCCTTGTTGGCGAGCGCGGCGCGCGCGGCGAGGCAGGGCAGCAGCCCCGCCGGGCCGAACAGGAAGGTGAGGGGCAGGCACGGCAACACGATCAGCGGCGGGATGCCGCGGGCGGCCGCATCGCGGCTGATCCACGCGCCGATGAACAGGTCGAAGGCGAGGTAATGGAGCCAGCCCGCGGCGAGCGCGGCGTCGTTCGCGAACAGCGCGCGCACCGCCCCGAGCGAGCTGAACCCGCCCTGCTCGAACCCGCTACGGCCCTGCCAGATCAGCAGGATGTAGCCGATCGCGAGGATCGCCGGGATGACGAACTGCGCGGCGGGCCAGGCGTAGCGCCGCGCCGGCTTGACGAACAGCGCGACGAGCAGGCCGAGCCAGCCGAGCATCGCGAGATTGCCGGCAAGGCCGAAGAGCGTTGACGGATCGAGCATGTTGCCACTCCAATCTGAACACTGTATAGATTCCATATGAACGATGAAGTGAACAGTGTCAAGATAGCTGGCCGCGGCTATCATCACGGGGCGTTGCGCGAGGCGCTGATCGATGCCGCCGAGGCGATCATCGCCGAGCGCGGGGTCGAGGGATTCTCGCTGCGCGAGGCGGCGCGGCGCGCGGGCGTGTCACCGGCCGCGCCGGGGCATCATTTCGGCGACGCGCGCGGGCTGCTCACCGCGGTGGCGACTCGCGCCTTCCGCGATTTCGGCGACGCGCTGGAAGCGGGCAGCGTGGGCGCGGACCCGCGCGGGCGGATCCGTGGGCAGGGCATCGCCTATGTCCGCTTCGCGCTCGCCAACCGCGCGCGCTTCGAGCTGATGTGGCGCAAGGCGCTGCTCGATCGTCTCGACCCCGATTATTGCGCCGCGGGCGACCGCGCCTTCGCGATCCTCGACCAGGCCGCGCGCGGACCGGGCGCGCCCGAGGGACCCGACCTCAGCGTGATGGCGCCGTCGATCGCGGCGTGGTCGATCGTCCACGGCTTTGTCGAACTGGCGCTGAGCGGCGCCTTCGGGACGTCGCCGGAGGAGCTGGAGGCGGCGACCGAGCAGCTGCTGCCGCGCGTGCTCGATCACCTGGTGCTGGCGGGCTAGCCGATCCGTCCCGACTGGCTCATCCGCCACATCAGCGCGTCGAGCCAGCGATCGGGCAGCCAGCGCACGAGGAACAGGAAGACCGGCGCGCCGCCGCCGGTGGCGTAGCGGATGCGCGGGCGGCGCGCGGCGGCCGCCCTGGCGATCGTGTTCGCCACGACCTCCGGCGGCGAGGCGAGGCTGGAGCCCTCGACGCTGCCCAGCAGTGCGGCATGTTTGAGCGCCCAGGGGGCATAGTCGCTCTTGCCCGAGCGTTCGACCAGGCTCTGCTCGGCGATACCCTGCCATTCGGTGCGGATCGCGCCTGGCTCGATGATGACCACGCGGATGCCGAACGGGCGAAGCTCCATGCGCAGGCAGTCGCTGAGGCCCTCCACCGCGAACTTGGTGGCGTGATACCAGGCGCCGAACGGCTCGCCCGCCTTGCCGCCGATCGAGGTGACGTTGACGATCGTGCCCGATCGCTGCGCGCGCATCAGCGGGGTGGCGAGTTGGCACAGCCGCGCGAGGCCGACCAGATTGACCTCGATCTGCCGCCGCGCCTCGTCCATCGGCACGTCTTCGAGCGCGCCATAGCTGCCATAGCCGGCATTGTTGACGAGCAGGTCGAGCCGCCCGGCGGCGGCGCGGACCGCCTCGACCGCGGCGACGATCGAGGCGTCGTCGGTCAGGTCGAGATGGACCAGTGTGGCGCCGAGGCGGCGCAGCGGCTCCATCCGGTCGAGGCGGCGGGCGGCGGCGAAGACCTGCCAGCCATCCTCGATCAGGCGCTTGACGGTGGCGTCGCCGATCCCGGACGAGGCGCCGGTGACGAGGGCGGTTTTCTGCATTTCGGACTCCAATTGATCGCTGGAGCCCGACCATATAAGTGTGGACCATAGTCCATGGTCAAGGGTGCATCATGCTGATTTCCGAGTTTGCGAAGCGCGCGGGCCTCAGCGTCGACACGGTACGCTTCTATATCCGCAAGGGACTGCTCGCGCCCGAGACGGGGCTGAAGGGCGGATCGAACCCGTACCAGCTGTTCACGGCCGACCATCTGGAAGTGGCGCGAATCATCCGCATGGCGCAGGGGTTGGGCTTCACCTTGCGCGAGATCGCGGCGCTGGCGGCGGAATATAATGCCGGGCAGATAACCCCTGCACGCAGCCGCGAGCTGATGCGGATGCAGCTCGGCCGGCTGGAAGAGAAGGCGGCGCAGCTCGGCGCGATGATCGACTATACCCGCGCCAAGCTCGCCTGGATGGACGGCGACCAGCGGGATCCCGCGCCGGTGTTCGGCGAATATGAGGGGTGCGGGGCGAGCGCCGGCAAGACGAGCCGGCGCGCCGCCGCTTAAGCCAGATCGGCACCAGCCTTCATCCTCGTCCGCCAGGAGAGGCGACAGCCGCAGGCTGACGGAGGGAGCGGATTCCAGACCGCTGGCGGCTCGCATCCTCCCCCTCCGTCGCGCTTCGCGCGCCGCCTCCCCCTGGCGGGGGAGGATAGGGAAGTGAAGTCAGTCGCCGCTTAGGCCACCGCCTTCACCCGTTCCACGCCGGCGAGCGAGTGGGGTCCGGCCTGGACGATCTCGACCTCGACCAGATCGCCGATCCGGGCGTCGGTCATCAGATGGACCGATTGCAGCCAGGGCGACTTGCCGAGCATCTGGCCGGGCAGCTTGCCCTTGCGCTCGATCAGCACGGCGCAGCTTTTGCCAACGGTGGCGGCGTTGAACGCGGCCTGGTCGCGGTTGAGCGCGTCCTGCAGGCGGCGGAGGCGGTCGTCCATCACCTCGGCGGGGACGGCGCCGTCCATCTCCGCCGCGGGGGTGCCGGGGCGAGGCGAGTATTTGAAGCTGAAGCACTGGGCGTAGCCGACCGCGTCGACCAGGCTCAGCGTGTCCGCGAACTCGGCCTCGGTCTCGCCGGGGAAGCCGACGATGAAGTCGCCCGACAGCGCGATGTCGGGCCGCGCCTCGCGCACGCGATCGAGGATGCGCAGGTACGAATCGCGGCTGTGGCTGCGGTTCATCGCCTTGAGGATGCGGTCGTTGCCGGCCTGCACGGGAAGGTGGAGGAAAGGCATCAGCTTCTCCACCTCGGCATGCGCGCGGATCAGGCCGTCCTTCATGTCGTTGGGGTGACTGGTGGTATAGCGGATGCGGGCCAGGCCCTCGATCCGGTCGAGCGCGCGGATCAGGCCGTGCAGGCCGGTGCCGGCCTCGTCGTCCCACGCGTTGACGTTCTGGCCAAGCAAGGTGATCTCGCGCGCGCCGGCATCGACCAGCGACTTCGCCTCGTCGACGATCGCGTCGAACGGCCGGCTGACCTCGGCGCCGCGCGTATAGGGGACGACGCAATAGGTGCAGAACTTGTCGCACCCCTCCTGCACGGTGAGGAACGCCGACGGACCTGTCTTGCGGCGGGCGGGGAGGGCGCCGAACTTGCTCGCGACCGGCATGTCGGTGTCGACCGCGGCAGTGCCCGAGGCCGCTTGAGCAACCAGCGCGGGGAGGCTGTGATAGGCCTGCGGGCCGACCACCACGTCGACCTTGGCGCGGCGAACGATCTCCTCGCCTTCGGCCTGCGCGACGCAGCCGGCGACCGCGATCATCGGATCCTGCCCGTGCTTGCGCAGCCGGCCGATGTCCGAGAACACCTTCTCGGTCGCCTTCTCGCGGATGTGGCAGGTGTTGAGCACGACGAGATCGGCGGCGTTGGCGTCGTCGGTCGCGGTCATGCCCTGCGCCGTCATCAGCTCGGCCATGCGCTCGCCGTCATAGACGTTCATCTGGCAGCCGAAGGACTTGACGTGGAAGGTTCTGGGCGTGGGCTTCATGGGCGGGGCTATAGTCGAAGCCGGGTGATTGGGGGAGGGGTGGGATTTCGATTCACGCGAAGGCGCGAAGACGCGAAGAAGAAGTGAGTTGAAGAAGGTTTTTTCGCGCAGAGACGCGGAGATCGCAGAGACGGCATGCCGCGGCTGCGCGCAGCGCCCTCCATGCAACCGTTGCGGCAAGCAACGCCCGTTGGAGTGGTGGAAGCCGCTGACGCGGCAAAGACCGCCTCTCTGCGGCCTCTGCGCCTCTGCGCGAAAAAACCTTCTTCTCTTTGCGCCTTCGCGCCTTCGCGTGAACAATCTTTCCTTCTTCCCCCCACCCCAATAGATAGCCCGCCCAAATGGCACGGATCGAGACCCCCAAGCGCGTGCGCGGCACGCAGGATATCTTCGGCGAGGAGCAGCGCCGCTTCGCGCGCGTCGTCGAGGCGTTCGAGAAGGTGCGCCGGCTCTATTGCTTCCAGCAGGTCCAGGTGCCGGTGTTCGAGGCAACGGGCGTGTTCGCGCGGAGCATGGGCGAGACGTCGGACGTCGTGTCGAAGGAGATGTACACCTTCCCCGACCGGGGCGACGACCTGCTGACGCTGCGGCCGGAGTTCACCGCTGGGATTTGCCGTGCCTATATCACCGAGGGGTGGCAGCAATATGCGCCGCTCAAGCTGACCACGCACGGCCCGGTGTTCCGCTACGAGCGGCCCCAAAAGGGGCGCTATCGCCAGTTCCACCAGATCGACGCCGAGATCATCGGCGCGGCGGAGCCGGCGGCCGATGTCGAGCTGTTGACCTTCGCCGATCAGCTGCTGCGCGAGCTGGGGATCAGCGAGGGCGTGACGCTTCAGCTCAACACGCTGGGCGATGCCGAGACGCGCGACGCGTGGCGGGCGGCGCTGGTGGCGCATTTCGAGAAGCATCGCGGCGAGCTGTCCGACGACAGCCTGACGCGGCTCGAGAAGAACCCGATGCGCATCCTCGACTCGAAGGACCCGCGCGACCGGCCGGTGGCCGACGCCGCGCCCGATATCGACGCCTATCTGACCAGCGAGGCGGGCGCGTTCTTCGAGGCGGTGACCAAGGGTCTCGACGCGGCCGGCGTCGCCTGGACGCGCAACGCGCGGCTGGTGCGCGGGCTCGATTATTATCGCCACACCGCGTTCGAATTCGTCACCGACCGGCTCGGCGCACAGGGCACGGTGCTGGCCGGCGGTCGCTATGACGGGCTGATCGGCAATCTGGGCGGACCGGAGACGCCGGGCGTGGGCTGGGCCGCGGGGATCGAGCGGCTGGGGATGCTGACTGAGGCGCCGGCAGTAGAGCGGCCGGACGTTGTGCTGGCAGTCGAGGACGACCAGGCACTTGGGTATGCGTTGGCAGCGCAGGCGCTGTTCCGCGCGAACGACCTGTCCGTCGAGATGATCGCGACCGGTTCTCCGCGAAAGCGCTACGACAAGGCAACGAAGGTGCTCGCCAAGGTGCTCGTGTCGTTCGGATGGCAGAATGGTAATCCAGTCGCCAAGAATCGCTCGGCGGCGGAACAGCCGCTTCACGAGACGGTGAAGCGCTTGCTCGATGAGCTTGCGGGTCGATGACCATCCTCTCCATTCTTCGTCACCCCGGCCTTGAGCCGGGGCTGAGCTTCTTCTTCGACGCCGGCCAAGGCAGCCAAGCCCCGGGTCGAGCCCGGGGTGACGGTGGAGGGAGTGGTGCGCGCGGCAACGAAGCTGGGGCTTCGTCATGACCCGCATCTCGCCCGACAAGATCGCCGCGATCGAGGCGCGGCGCGATGAGCTGCAGGCGATGATGGCGACCGGCGACCTGCCGTCGGACCGCTTCGTCGCGGTCTCCAAGGAATATGCCGAGCTCGAGCCGGTCGCGGCGGCGGCGGGCGAGGTGCGGCGGCTGCGCGACGAAGCGGCGAGCCTCGCCGAGATGAGCCGCGACGGCGACCCCGAGCTGCGCGCGATGGCGAGCGAGGAACTGCGCGAGAACGAGGACGCGCTGGCCAGGGCCGAGCACGCCCTCGCGCTGTCGCTGCTCCCGCGCGATGCCGCGGACGAGCGCGCCGCGATGCTCGAGATCCGCGCCGGTACCGGCGGCGACGAAGCGGCGCTGTTCGCGGGCGACCTGCTGCGCATGTACCAGCGCTACGCCGAGCGGCAGGGGTGGAAGGTCGAGATGATCTCCGCCAGCACCTCGGAGGCCGGGGGCTTCAAGGAAGTCGTCGCCAGCGTCGCGGGCAAGGGCGTGTTCGCGAAGCTCAAGTTCGAGAGCGGCGTGCATCGCGTCCAGCGCGTGCCGGTGACCGAGAGCGGCGGGCGCATCCACACCTCGGCGGCGACCGTTGCGGTGCTGCCCGAGGCGGAGGAGGTCGATGTCGAGATCCGCAACGAGGATCTGCGCGTCGACATCTATCGCTCGTCGGGCGCGGGCGGGCAGCATGTGAACACCACCGACTCCGCGGTGCGGCTGACGCACATCCCGACCGGGCTGGTCGTGATCCAGCAGGACCAGCGCAGCCAGCACAAGAATCGCGACAAGGCGATGCAGGTGTTGCGCACGCGCCTGTACGAGCTCGAGCGCGAGCGGCTGGCGAGCGAGCGCTCGGGCGCGCGCAAGTCGATGGTCGGATCGGGCGACCGCTCGGAGCGCATCCGCACCTACAACTTCCCGCAGGGGCGGGTGACCGACCACCGCATCAACCTGACGCTGCATCGCCTGCCCGAGATCCTCGAGGGCGAGATGGACGAGCTGATCGGCGCGCTGGTCGCCGAGGACGAGGCGGAGCGGCTGGCGGCGCTCGATTCGTGACGGTCCGCGCCGCGATCGCCGAGGCGGCCGCGCGCATCCAGTCGGAGACGCCGCGGCTCGATGCCGAGCTGCTGATGGCGGCGGCGCTGGGCGTATCGCGCGAGACCATGCTGCTCTCGCGGCTGGGCGATCCGGTGCCGGAGGGGTTCGCGGCATTGGTCGCGCGGCGGCTGGCGCACGAGCCCGTCGCCTATATCACCGGCAGCCGTGGTTTCTGGACGGTCGAGGTCCAGGTGGGGCCCGGCGTGCTGGTGCCGCGCGCCGACAGCGAAACGCTGATCGAGGCGGCGGTGGCGCATTTTGCGGGAACCGCGGGGCCGACGCGTGTGCTCGATCTCGGCACCGGGCCGGGGACGCTGCTGCTGGCGGCGCTGGCGGAATGGCCGGAGGCGCATGGGCTGGGCATCGATGCCTCGGAAAAGGCGCTCGATTATGCCCAGGACAATGCCCTCGATCTCGGCATGGAGGACCGCGCCCGTTTCAGGCTTGGCGATTGGGCCAACGGGCTCGACGGCCAGTTCGACCTGATCCTGTGCAATCCACCCTATATCGGTACCCAGGAAGAGCTGGGCCCCGAAGTGCGCGACCATGAACCTGCCGCCGCGCTCTTCGCCGGTCCGGACGGGCTCGAGGATTATCGCCGCATCGTGCCCGAGCTGCGGCGGCTGCTCGTGCCGGGCGGGATCGCGGTGCTGGAGATCGGCTGGACTCAGGGCGAAGCGGTGTCGGCGCTGGTCCGCGAAGCGGGCCTCGCGCCGGCGATCCGCCAGGACCTCGGCGGACGCGATCGCGCCGTGATCGCAAGTTGAACTATCGCCGCCCGATGCCAATATAGTGCTTGGAGATTGCTGCCCCACCGGCTAAAGATGGCCCCGGGGAAGGCACCTTCGACCTAAATCGTTGAAAAGGCACGCCGACCCAATCCATGGCATGAACGCTGCTGAATGTCCGGCAGCCATGCGGGGCGCCGCTCCGGGCCAGTTCCGGCGCGACGGGCGGGATAACACGCATCCGGGATCGCTGATGATCGATGGCGGATTGAGTAAGGACAGGACAAACAGACGTTGATGAACAATCGTCAGGCGAACAACGGCCGCCGGCGCGGCCGTGGTGGCCAGCGCCAGCAGGGTGGCAACCCCAATCAGGGCAACGGCAACCGCATCGACAACCGCGCCCGCGGCAATGCCGCCCAGCTGCTCGAGAAATACAAGAATCTGGCGCGCGACGCGCAGATGCAGGGCGACCGCGTCAACACCGAATATTACCTCCAGTTCGCCGATCACTATTTCCGCGTGCTTGCCGAAAGCCGCTCGCGCTTCGAGGAGCAGGACCGCCAGCGCCGCAACCGCGACGATTTCGACGGCGATGACGACGAGTTCGAGGACGGCGCCGAGGGCGTCCGCGCGAACGAGGGCGATGCGGGCGACGAAGGCGAGCCGCAGCGCTTCGAGCGCCGCGAAGGCCGTGGCGACCGCGACGGGCGCCGCGACCGCAACCAGCGCCGCGACCGCCAGGCCAATGGCTATGACGGCGACGCCGGCGAGGCCGATGCCGCGCCGGTCGCCGCCAATGAGGACGAGGCGCCCCGCGGCGACGAGGTTCGCGAGGAAGGGCGCCGCCGGCGTGGCCGCCCCCGCCGCGAGGCGGCCGAGGATACGGACGAGCTGCCGGGCATCGCCGCGGTGCTTCCGCCCGCGCTCGGCGTCGAGGGCGAGGTGGTCGAGGCCAAGCCGCGCCGCCGCCGCGTGAAGAAGGACGAGGAACCCGCCGCGGCGGAGTGAGCTTCTTCCGGAGCGGGAAATCGAGGTCGGTCCGCAGCTTGCGGGCCGGCCTTTTTCTTTGCCGGTTGACACGAATCGCGCCGTGACGATGCTGGCCGGACATGGCGGTAGGGGGAATGCGATGCGGCGTCTGACCTTGGTTCTGGCTGCGGCGGGCGCCGCGTTGCCCGGAACCGCACTCGCGCAGACGGTCGAGACCCCGTCGACCCAGGGCGACGTCGCGGTCACCATCTACAACAACAATCTCGCGCTGGTGCAGGACGCGCGCACGCTGACCGTGCCGCAGGGACGGAGCCGCCAGGAGTTCCCCGACGTCTCGGCGCAGATCCGGCCGGAAACGGTGACCCTGTCCGGCCCCGGCATCGCCATCGTCGAGCAGAATTTCGACTATGACCTGCTGAGCCCCGACAAGCTGATGGAAAAGGCGGTGGGGCAGGTTATCACCATCGTCCGCACCAATCCCGCCACGGGCGCCGAAACGCGCGAGCAGGCCAGGGTGCTCGCGGCGAATGGCGGCATCGTCCTGCAGATCGGCAACCGGATCGAGGTGCTGCGCGACGACGGGCTGCCGGTCCGCGCGGTGTTCGACAAGGTGCCCGAGAATCTGCGCGCGCGGCCGACCCTGTCGGTGACGGTCCAGGCGGAGCGCAGCGGCGCCGTGCCGACTCGCCTGTCCTATCTGACGCCCGGCCTCGGCTGGACCAGCGACTATGTCGCGCTGTTCGACGAGAAGGCGGGCACGATCGACGTGCAGGGCTGGGTCACGCTCAACAACAATACCGGCACGACGTTCAGCAACGCCGACACGCTGCTGGTCGCGGGGAATGTCGGCGGCGGCCAGAACCGCTTCGGCCGGATGGGGTCGATGGACGACGCCGGCATCGAGCAGGCGGGAACCGAGAGCGGGACGCGTGAGCGGCTGGGCGACTATTATCTCTACCCGCTCGCCGAGCGCACCACCATCGCCAACGCGCAGCAGAAGCAGGTGAGCTTCCTCGACGTGAAGGCGTCGCCCGCGCGCAAGGCGTACGAGTTCGCCAATGGCTGGCTGGGCGGCAACGACGTGCCGCGCAGCGCCGCGACGGCGATCAAATTCTCGACCTCGCGCAGCGGCGGGCTCGGCGACCAGCTGCCGGCCGGTACCGTCCGCGTCTATATGCGTGACGCGCGCGGCGATCCCCAGTTCATCGGGGAGAACCGGATCGGCCACACGCCGATGGGATCGTCGATGTCGATCCGCACCGGCGAGGCGTTCGACGTCAAGGTCAAGGTGGTGGTGGAGGAGCGGACCCGGCTGTCCAACCGCCGCTGGCGCACGAAGATGCGCTACACCGTGAGCAACGCGCGCGACACGCCGGTCACGCTCGACCTGGCGCAGGACGGGCTGTGGGGCGACGTGAAGATCGCCGAGCAGAGCATCACCGGCGAACGCATCTCCGCGGATCGCGTGGAATGGAAAGTGCCGGTCGCGGCCAATGCCAGCGCCGACCTGACGGCGACCTTCGACACGCGGTACTGAGGCGCGCGATGCGCTGGCTGCTGCTCCTCATGCTGTGCTTGCCCGCGCTGGCGCATGCGCAGGGGCAGACCGTCACGTCGAGCGAAGTTTCGGACGTCGCGGTGACCATCTATCGCGATCCCTATCGCGACGCCGGGATGATGCAGCTGGGCTGGCCGGGCGGCTATGCGCTGATCACCGAGACGCGGACGGTCACCATCCCCAGGGGAGAAAGCCGGCTGCGCTTCGAGAATGTCGCCGAAGGGCTGCTTCCCGAGACCGCGATCGTCACCGGCCTGCCCTCGGGCGTGCGCGAGAAGAATCGCGATGCGCGGCTGATCTCGCCCGCGGGACTCGTCGACGCCTTCCTCAAGCGCCGCGTGCGCATCCGCCGCACCGATCCCGCGACCGGCCGGGTGCGCGAGCAGAGCGCGATCATCCAGTCCGGCCCCGATGGCGGCGTGCTGATCCGCACCGATCAGGGTTTCGAGGCGCTGCGCTGCTCGGGCCTGCCCGAACGGATGATCTATCCCGAAGTGCCCGACACCCTCTCCGCGCGGCCGACGCTTTCCATACTGACGCGCAGCGAGCGCGCCGTCACCGCCACGATCCAGCTGACCTATATGGCGCAGGGGTTCGACTGGTCGGCCAACTATGTCGGCAACATGGCGGCGGACGGCAGGAAGATGGGGCTGTTCGCCTGGCTGACCGTGGCGAATGGCGGGCAGCAGAGCTTCAAGGACGCGCGGCTTCAGGTGATCGCGGGCAAGCCCAACAAGCGTCCCAACAATCCGCCGCCGCCGCCGCCGGCGTCCGCGCTCAACCTGCAATGCTGGCCGCTCGATACGACCAGCACGCATCCGCGGCGCGAATGGGAGCGGCTGCCCATGCCGCCGGGCCCCGACCTGTCTCGGTTCGACGCGGTGGGACGCAACGCGCCGGGCAGCTTCGAAACGCGCAAGCAGCGGCGCGAGCGCGAGAAGCGGGCGCGCTATGCCGGAGGCGGTGCCGAGGACATCGTGGTCACGGGCTCACGCATCCGGCGCTTGCGCCTGGAAGCGCCGATGGCGGTTACGGTCGTGTCGGCGGACTACGCCATGCCCGCGCCCGCGCCGCCTCCGCCCGCACCACCCCCGCCGCCACCGCCGGGCGAAACCGTCGCCGTCGCGCAGGGCGCGCAGGCACAGGCCGAGGCGCTGGGCGATCTTAAGCTCTACCGCGTGCCGATGCGCGTGACCGTCGCCGCGCAGAGCCAGAAGCAGGTGGCGATGCTCGTCCAGCCCGAGGCGAGGTTCGACCGCATCTATCGCGCCAATGTCGCCACCGGGCGCGATACGCCGCAGCCGATGCCATTCCTGTTGCGCTCGACCAATGTCGGAGAAAGAGGCCTGGGCGTGCCGCTGCCTGCGGGCGGCCTGGCGCTGTTCGAGACGGTTGCGGGCCGCCGCCTGCTCGCCGGGCGGGACGACGTCGCTGATCTTGCTGTGGGCGAAGAAGTCGAATTGGCGCTCGGGCAAAGCCCGGACGTTCAATGGAAGCTGACGCGCGTGCGGGAGACGGCGGACCGGCAGGAATGGCGGGTCGACATCACCAACGCGCGAAACGTCCCGGTGACCGCTCAGATCGTCGTTCCGAATGATCTCGCCGAAAAACCGCCGGGAATCGAACGCGGCCGCGGAGGCTGGGTGCTACCGGTCGAGGTGCCGGACAACGGCACCGCGACTCTCGGCTACGCGCTCAAGCTGAGTCCCCGCCGCTGATTCGCCCGCGCGTCGACGCGCGCTAGCGGTTCTTCCGCTCCGTGGCGTCGCGCGAGCGCTCGTCATGGCCGGTGCCCGAGCTCATGAAGATCAGTCCCATCAGCGCGCCGCCGAGCAGCACCGACAGGCCGATGCCGATCGCCATCGCGATCGAGGCGTGGAGCTGGAACTCGCCGATCGAGATATAGAGCGCGGCCACCGCGACGATCGCGGAGAGCACCGCCACCACCGCGACGATGCCGAAGATGCGGCGATAGCGGCCCCAGGCGAGGCGGGCATAGTCGGGATTGTCGAGATCGGGCTCCATGCCCTTTCAATTGGGGACGAATCGTGGGATTCTCAACCGCCTCTAACAGGGAAAGGAGACTGGCGATGACGATCGCGGCAATCCTGAGCGGAAAGGGGCAGGATGTCATCACGGTGAGCGGCGACACCACCGTGCGCGACGCGGTGGCGCTGCTGTCCGAGAAGCGAATCGGCGCGGTGCCGGTGATCGAGGGCGGCACGGTCGTCGGGATCTTTTCCGAGCGCGACGTGATCCACTGCCTCCAGCGCGACGGTACGGGCGCGCTCGACAACCAGGTGCGCAACGTGATGACCGCGCCGGCGATCACCGTGACGCGCGACCAGCCGGTGCTGGCGGCGCTGTCGCTGATGACCGCGCGGCGGATCCGGCATCTGCCGGTGGTCGAGGGCGGCGCGCTCCTCGGCTTCGTGTCGATCGGCGACCTGGTGAAGTACCGGATCGAGCGGATCGAGGCCGAGGCCGCGCAGATGCGCGCTTACATCCAGTCGGCTTAGGATTAGTTGGTAACAATCCTCCCCCGCCAGGGGGAGGTGGCGCCGAAGGCGACGGAGGGGGAGGACTCCCAACGCCTGTTCTGGCATCCGCCCCCCTCCGTCAGGCTGCGCCTGCCACCTCCCCCTAGCGGGGGAGGATTAGAAACTGGAATGACGGACCAGGTCTACCGCCGGATCATCCGGATCGCATCCTCGACCGTCTCGCGCGCGAACAGCCAAAGCCACGCGCCGTAGATCGCCGCGCCCGCCGCGGTCAGCACCAGCAGATGGGGCAGGGGGCTGAGCGGCGGCAGCGCCCGGTCGATCAGCACCACCGCCAGCCCCATCGCCGCCGCGGCGGTGACCGGCGGCGCGATCGCCGCGAGCCAGTCGCGCCATTTGAGCTCGATCACCGGCAGGCTTCGTGCCGCGGTGATCGCGAGGAACACCGGCCATATCGCGATCCAGGTGAGCGCGAGGCCCTTCACGCCCCAGTGCACCCCGATCAGGAAGGCGGCGGGCAGCACCACCGCGCCGGTCGCTGAGATCTGCGCGGCGATGCCCGGGCGCCCGCGCGCGTCGGGCGCCGGGGCGAAC
>NZ_JBCNMA010000021.1:0-45492 GCF_039595165.1 Sphingomonas sp. | reverse complement strand
CGGGCTTCGCCTGTTACGCGGTCGACCTGCGCGGGCGCGGCAAGTCGGACGGCGAGCGTTTCTTCGTCGACGATTTCGACAAGTACCTGTCCGACCTCCAACTCGCCTTCGATCGCGCGCGCGCCGACCATCCCGGCCTGCCCGTCTTCCTGATCGGGCACAGCGCGGGCGGCGTGATCGCGACCAGCTATGCGCTGCGCCACCAGAGCGAGCTCAAGGGGCTGATCTGCCACAGCTTCGCCTTCCGCGTGCCCGCGCCGCGGCTGGTACTCAACCTGCTGCAGTGGCTGAGCGGCCCCTTTCCGCGGCTCAAGGTGCTCAAGCTCAAGAACGAAGACTTTTCGCGCGACCCGGCATGGGTGGCGATGATGAACGCCGATCCGCTGATCGCGGACGAGAACCAGCCCGCCAAGACCGTGGGCGAGATGTGGAAGGCGGACAAGGTGCTCGAAGTCTCTTTCCCGAGGATCACCCTGCCCGTTCTCATCATCCATGGCAGTGAGGATCACGCCACCTTGCCTGCGGGCAGCCGGATGTTCTTCGACAATGCGGGCTCGGCCGACAAGACAATCAAGATCTATGACGGTCATTTCCACGACCTGCTCGCCGATACCGGCAAGGAGGACGTGATGGCGGACATCCGCGCCTGGCTCGACGCGCGGGTCTAACCCATCGTGCCTCTATCCTCCCCCAGCGGAGAGGATGGAACGCCGTTCTGTCCCACACCTGCGGCATTGACGGCGGCGGCCTGCGCCGCCAGATGCGCGGCGTACGCCGGTCGCCGACCGGCCCATGCGCCGCCTCTTTCGGGTTTCCGGCCCGCGCATGACGTTTCGAGCCCGTGACAGACCGGAGGTCTTATGGCGTGGCTCTTTCTCGGCATTGCAGTGGTTACCGAAATTATCTGGGCGCTCAGCCTCAAATGGGCGGCGGGCGCCGCCACGTGGCAGGCATCGGCGGTGCCGGTGACGCTCAGCTTCGTCAACATGGGCCTGCTCGCGCTGGTGATGCGCGACCTGCCCGCGGGCACGGCCTACGCGATCTGGACCGGGCTCGGCGCGGTCGGGGTGATCCTCGCCGGGATCATGCTCTTCGGCGACCGCGTGTCGCCGCTGCAGGCCGGGTTCATGGCGCTCACCGTGATCGGCGTCGCCGGAACCAAGTTCTTCGCTCCCGCGTGACTTTCCGCCCGCGAACGGGTGACTTTCGCGGCCGCCGCCTCTATCATCCTGGTCCGGTGAAAGGGAAACTGCTCTCGATGTCCAACCGATCGCGGCCGCGTGGTATTGCGGCGCTGCCTCTGCTTGTCCTCGCAACCGCCGCGCCCGCGCTGGCGCAGCAGGTGACCGCGCCGCCCCCGGCGACGAGCACCATCCCCGCGCCCGCGCAGAACGCGCCGCAGCCCGCGCCGGTGCAGATCGCGCCGATCCAGATCCCGCTGCCGACGCTCAGCGCCGAGCAGGCCGATCAGGTCCGCCGCCTGATCGTGCAGGGCCGCATCGCGCAAGGCCTGCGCTACTCGACCGCCGAGGCCGAAGTGCTGCCCGCCGACGACCAGGGCCTGGTGCGCACCGCGCTCGACTATGCCCGCGCGATCCATATCGGCCGGCTCGACACCGCCGACTTCCAGGAGGACTGGGCACTGCGTCCGGCCGCCTGGGATCCGCTGCCCGGCTTCGCGAAGGCCGTCGCCGACAACCGCATTCCGCAGTGGTTCGCCGGCCTCACGCCGCAGTACGAAGGCTATGACAATCTCCGCAAGGGTCTCGCCCGCTACCGCCGGATCGAGATCGCGGGCGGCTGGGGCACGATCCCGGCAGGCCCCGACCTGGCGATGGGAGCGAGCGGCGCGCGCGTCGCCGCGCTGCGTGCCCGCCTCGCGGTCGAGGATGGCGAAGCCATCGCCAAGGGCGACAAGTTCGACGCCGCGCTCAAGGAAGCCGTGGTCCGCGCTCAGCGCCGCTACGGCCTCGCGCCGACCGGAGTGGTCTCGACCGGCACGCTTGCCGCGCTCAACGTCCCCATTTCCAGCCGCATCCGCCAGATCATGGCCAACATGGAACGCTGGCGCTGGATGCCCAAGGAGATGCCGGTCGACCGCATCCAGGTGAACATCGCCGCGGCGCAGGTCGCGGTGTTCGAGGGCGACCGCCCGGTGATGTCGATGCGCGGCGTCACCGGCAAGCCGGGCGGCGGCGAGACGCCGATGCTCCAGTCGACCATCCATTCGGTGGTGCTCAACCCGCCGTGGAACGTCCCCGCCGGTATTGCGCAGCGCGAGCTGTTTCCCAAGGGCGCGGCCTATCTCGCGCGCAACGGCTTCAAGGTGATCGGCACCGGCGCCAATCGCCGGCTCCAGCAGCAGCCGTCGCACTCGGCGCTCGGCAAGTACAAGTTCGACTTCAACAACCCTTTCGCCGTGTACCTGCACGACACGCCGACCAAGGGCACCTTCTCGCGCTACGACCGACTCGCCTCGCACGGCTGCATCCGGCTCGAGCGCCCGGCCGACCTCGCCCGCCTGCTGCTCGAGGGCAGCACTGAATGGACGCCCGAGGCGATCGACGAGGCGCTGGCCAAGGGCGATACGGTGCGCGCCGGCCTGCCCAATCAGGTCGCTGTCTACCTGCTCTACTGGACCGCCTATGCCAGCGGCACCGGCACGATGAACTTCCGCGGCGACCCCTATGGCTGGGACAAGACGCTCGCGACCAAGATCGAGAAACGCTCCGCCGCCCAGGCGCTGGCGGCACGCTGAACCTACGCATGGAGAACCGAATGAACCGCCGCCTTCCTCTCGCCGCTGCTCTCCTCGCCGCCGCATCGCTCGCGGCCTGCTCGGGCGGATCGGACGAAGCCGCGCCGGTCGCCAACGAGACCGAGAATGTGGTCGAGGTGATCGACGAGGCGCCGGTGCAGAACTTCGCCGAGCCCGAGCCGATCCCGACGCCCACCGCCTCGCCCACCCCGATCGTCGAGGACGATCTCCCGACCGACGAGCAGGTGCAGGAGGACGCCGACGCGGTCGGCATGACCGCGCGCCTGCCGCGCGAGGAAGCGAGCAACGAAGGCACGCCGGTCGACTGATCCTGACGATGGTTAACGAAAAACTGGCCAATCGGCACTCGATACGCTAGCGGCACAGTCATGGCTTGGAGCGGGGACCATTGCCGCTCGGGGGATATGGCGTGGCGTTCATGGTGGCGCTCCTGATCGGGAGCGCGAGTGTCGGTTCGACTGGCCTGGTGGCCGAGACGCGGGTAGCGCCCGGCCAGCATGATGCCGCGGTCGCTCGCACCGTGGGCGGCATGATCAGCTACACTCGCTGGCCGGTCGAGCGCGCGGTGCTCAACATCTGCGTCAGCGGCGCGACCGCCTATGCCGGCGGACTCGGCCGCATCGACGACCTGATCGGACGGCATGTCGAGGCACGGCGGTTGCCGCCGGGCAACCCGGCGCAGAATTGCGACGTGCTCTATCTCGGCACGATGGGAACGGCCGACCGCCAGCGGGTGATGCGCTCGATCCGCGATCGCCCGGTCCTGTCGATCGCCGAGGCGGATCCCGATTGCCGCGGCGGCACGATCTTCTGCCTGCAGGTGATGCCCGACCGGATCGGCTTCCGCCTCAGCATCGACGCCGTGTCGCGCAGCGCGGTGCGGATCGACCCGCGCGTGCTGCGCATCGCCCTGCCCGAGGGAGGCGCAGGATGAGCGACGCGGATCGTCTCCCGACGCTGCGGCGCGTGCTCGCGCGCATCCATCTGCGCGTCACCTTGTTCGCGGTCGGGCTCACCGGCCTCACCGTGCTGCTCGCCGGCTTTGCCGCGATCGGCGCCTATGCCGGCCAGAATCTCCACCTGATCGGCCGCTCGGCCGGCTACAGCGCGGCACCTGCGCTGGTATTCGACGATCCCGTCGCCGCGCAGCAGAGCATCACGCCGATGCTGGAATCGGGTGTCGCGGAGGTCGCCGTGCTGCGCGAGGACGGCACCGCCCTCGCCACGGTCGAGCGCCAGGGCGACGACGCCTCGCTGGCGCGGATGATCGCCGACCGGCTGTTCTTCGCCGCGCCGGTCGAGGAACCGGTTACCCATCTCGGCCGGCGGATCGGCACGATCCGCGTGCGCGGCGAGGGCAGCGCGATCGCTTCCTATATCCGCGACGGGTTCCTCGGCACGCTGGTCTGCCTGGTGATCACCGGGATCGCCGCCTATCTGCTCTCGCGCCGGCTGCGCGCCGAGATCGTCGCCCCGCTCAACGCGATCGCCGAGGTCGCGCACGCCTTCCGCCGCGAGGAGGCGCTCGACCGCCGCGTGCCGCCCGCGTCGATCCGCGAGGTCGAGACGCTGCGCACCGATTTCAACGCGCTGATCGGCGAGCTTACCGACTGGCGCCAGCACATGCGCCGTGAGCACGAGACGCTGAGCCACAAGGCGAGCCACGACGCGCTCACCGGCCTGCCCAACCGCGCCTATTTCGAGCGCAAGGGCGCCGAAATGATCGCCGAAGCGCGGGCCGGCGACGCCAGCTTCGTGCTGCTCTACGCCGACGGCGATGGCTTCAAGCGGGTCAATGACGGCCATGGCCATGCCGCGGGCGATGCCGTGCTGGTCGAGGTCGCGGCGCGGATCCGCAGCTGCCTGCGCGCCCGCGACGTCGCCGCGCGCTTGGGCGGCGACGAATTCGCCATCCTGCTCGCCGCGCCCAGCGCCAGCGATGCGGCCGAGCGCGTGACGAGCGAGATCGCCGCGCGCATGGCCGAGCCGATCCAGCTGCCGTCGGGCGAGGCGTTCGCGATGCGCCTCAGCCTCGGCATGGCGATCTATCCTCGCGACGGCCGCGACCTCACGGTGCTCGTCAACCATGCCGATGCGGCGATGTACGCGAGCAAGGATGCCCGTCGCACGCAGAATCAGGGAGGCTAGACATCATGTTTGCGTTCACGCGTACCGGCCTGTTGCTCGCCGCCCTCGCCCTCGTCCTGGGCGGGTGTCAGATGTCGAAGAACGGTTCGCGCTTCACCCGCGCGCAGCTCGCCGTGTTCACCTCCGAAGGCTTCGCCGAGACCCCGCGCGGCTGGGAGTTCAGTATCAACGACAAGCTGCTGTTCGCGACCGACGAGAGCGGCGTGCTCCCCGACCAGGCGGCACGCATCCGCCGCGTCGCCGGGCGGCTGCTCCAGGTCGGCATCCGCCGCGCCGCGGTCGAGGGCCATGCCGACGACACCGGCAGCGCCGAGCACAACCAGCGCCTGTCCGAGCGCCGCGCGGCGACGGTCGCGCAGGTGTTGGTGGAGGCGGGCTTCCCCACGGCCGCCGTTTCCGCGGTCGGCCTCGGCGAACGCTTCCCGGTGGAAGACAACGGTACCGCTGCCGGGCGCCGCGAGAATCGCCGCGTCGTCATCCTGATCGCCGCGCCGTGACGCGGCGCGGTTGACTTTCCCAACATAGCCGTTATTGGCGCGCCTTCGCTTGCCGGGGCCCGCCCTGGCATGCGTACCGTCCGAGACAGTGGGTGACCGGAATTCTCCGGTCTTAATTTCCCGCCAAGACGGGGACAGAGATTTATACCGGGTCCTTCCGTGCGATGGAGTGTCCGGGTCAGCCCGCCGGAGCCATCCGGCCCTGACGATCATGCCCCTCGGACGAGAGGGCCGGGCGTCCGCCCTGCCCTCGGCGTAACCGGCTCCAACCCTCTGGGTTGGGGTATTTTGAGGAGACCGGCATGGATCGTGCTCAGAAGACCGAAGCCGTTGCCGAGCTGAACCGCACCTTTGGCGAGGTCGGCGTGGTGGTCGTCACCCGCAACCTCGGGATGACCGTCAAGCAGTCGACGGACCTCCGCAACAAGATGCGCGAAGCCGGTGCGAGCTACAAGGTCGCGAAGAACCGCCTTGCCAAGATCGCGATCGACGGCACCGATTATTCGGTGCTGGCGGACCTGCTTCAGGGTCCGACGGCGCTTTCCACCTCGATCGACCCCGTCGCTGCGGCGAAGGTGGTGGTCGACTTCGCCAAGACCAACGACAAGATCGAGATCGTTGGCGGCGCGATGGGAACGCAGCTGCTGAACGCGGACGGCGTGAAGGCGCTCGCATCGCTGCCTTCGCTCGACGAACTGCGCGGCAAGATCGTCGGCCTGCTTCAGGCCCCGGCGTCGAAGCTCGCAGCCGTCACCCAGGCGCCGGCGAGCCAGCTCGCCCGCGTGTTCAAGGCATATGCGGAGAAGGAGGCTGCCTGAGGGCGGCGTTCTTTCGCGAACATTTTCGAACCAATCTGACCAAAGGAAACTATCATGGCTGACCTGAACGCTCTTGTTGACCAGCTCTCCGAGCTGACCGTCCTCGAAGCCGCCGAGCTCTCGAAGCTCCTCGAAGAGAAGTGGGGCGTCACCGCCGCTGCTCCCGTGGCCGTCGCCGCCGCTGGTGGCGCTGGTGGCGCCGCTGCCCCGGCTGCGGAAGAGAAGACCGAGTTCGACGTGATCCTCACCGGCGACGGTGGCAAGAAGATCAACGTCATCAAGGAAGTCCGCGCGATCACCAACCTCGGCCTGACCGAGGCGAAGGCCCTGGTCGAGGGCGCGCCGAAGGCCGTCAAGGAAGGCGTGTCGAAGGACGAGGCCGAGAAGCTCAAGAAGCAGCTCGAGGAAGCCGGCGCGACCGTCGAGATCAAGTGAGCCGAGGCGCCGCAAGGCGCATCGGACTCATCCCGCGCAGGCGGGGATCTCGTGCGGCACGCGTTACGCTTGCTAATGAAGGGGCGGTCCGGCAACGGGCCGCCCCTTTTCGTTGCCGGCGAGGCGCCCTATCCCGAGATCATGACGACCGAGCATCCGATCAGCGTCGGCCTGGACGGCGATGGCGATGAGATCGCGGCGATTGAGGATGTCGAAGCGGCGTTCGGCGTCACGCTTGATATTGCCGACGCCCCTGAATGGGCGACGGCGGGCGACGTGTTTCGGTCCCTGGCCAAGGCGCTGCCCTCGGAAATCGCCGCGCATCCCGATACCTGGTCCCGGTTCGCAATCGCGCTCTCGCAACAGACCGGGATCAAGCCGGAGATGATCACGGCCGAAAGCCCGTTGCTGCTTTACGAAGCGCAGCGGTGGCGCTCGCCAAGCGCTGCAGCTTGTCTACTTTGGCTGCTCGCAGCCGGATGCGTCGGCATATTGTTCGGCGCGATCGCCTAAGCTCCTGCCCTCGGTACGTAGCGCTTCGCCGCGAGCTGCCCGAATCCGCTCGCCGCGCGCTCGACCCACAGCGGCCCGAGCTTGTCGCTGCCCGGCGCCGGCGCGGTGCCGACCATGAAGCTGTCGCGCAGCGTGCGGATGCTGAGGCCCGCGTACCATTTGAGCGCGAGCGGCACGATCGGCACGAACATCGCCTTGCCCTGGACCTGCACCACCTGCATCTGCTCGCCAGGCAGGCTGACCTGCGCGTTGAGCTTGTTCACCGCACCGGGCGCGAGGCTGAACGGTTCCGACCCCGCCGCAAGGCGCGACGCCGAATGGAAGCTCGCGATCTGCGCGTCCTGTTCGGCATTGGCGCCGAGCAGCGCGAGCACCGCGCGGATATTGTCGGCCGGTTCGTGGCCGCGATTCTGCACGAACAGCTCGAAGTCGAGCGTCACCTGGCCATCGCGGATCGCCGCGCGCAAGGGCCGGATCTCGGCGACGAGCGGCCCGTCGGGCGCCGGAACCGGCGCGACCGGCGCCTGCGCGCGCGCTGGTGATACGGGCGGGACCGGGGCAGCGGGCGGCGTGTTGCGCTCGAGCGGCGGCGGGCCCGGCGTCGGCGCCGGCGGTGCGACTGGAGCGACCATGACCTCTGCGTCGATCGCCTCTTCGCGCGCCCCGCGGCGGCGTCCGATCCACCAGCCGGCCAACCCGCCGCCTACGAGTAGTACGGCGCCGCCAAGCACCGGCCACAACCAGCCGGGAGCGCTAGACTCCGCAACGGGCGCAGGCGTCGGGGTCGGGACCGGCGTGGCCTGAACCGGGACGGTCGCGGTCGGCGACGGAGTCGATGCGGGTGAAGGTGTCGGCGTCGCCACGGGTGCCGTCGCCGCGGGCGTCCGTGCCGAGCGCGGCGCGCTCGCGCGCGGCGGCACGGCGCGGGTGAGTGTCGGCGTTGGAAGCGGGACCGGCTGCACGATCGGTGCCGCGGTCGGCGCGGGCGTCGGCGCGGCAGTCGGACGCGGGGTCGGCGTCTGGCCCGACGGTGGCAGGCTGAAGTCGCCCACCGGCGGCGTGATCACGACCGGCGCCTGGCCATCCTGCCCGGCGGCCGGCGCTGCGAGAAACACGAAGGGGATCAGCGCAGTCGTCGCGCGAAGGGTAAACACGGTCACGCGCGGCCCGTTAGCATGACCGACATGAACCGGGGCACCAAAAAATGCGTGCAACCGGCCTCAAACAATACCCGTCCCACCGTGCGACCAACGGCGGGACGGGTCGCGCTCCCGCCCGGTCAGACCTTGGCGGGAACGCTGTGAAGCCGTGCCTCGATGTCGGCATACATCGCCGGATCGTCCTGCAGCGCGATCGGAACGAGCTGCTCGCCGCCGTTGACGCGTCCGATGGTGAACGCGGCGGCGGTCCGCCCCTCGCTGCCGTCCGGCAAGCGATAGCGTGCGTCGGCGACCAGCACCGGTGTGAAGTCGTGGCTCTCGCCGGCGACCGCGTCGACCTGCTCGCGCGGCAACAGCACCGACGCGTTGAGCCGCTTGCCGTCGCCCGGTTCGATACGTTCGGCGGGGACGACGTGATCGGCCGGCGGATTGGTCAGCAAGCGCTCGATCTCCGACGCAGCCGCCGCATTGTCGCCCAGCATGAACGCGCCGATCCGCACGTCCTCGGCGGGCGTATCGCCGGCATTGGCCACGGTGAGCTCGAACGCGACGGTCGCGCCGCGGCTGCTCATCCCGGCCTGGGTCGGCCGCATCGCGAGCTCGAGCTGCGGGCGGCCGTCATGCTGCCGCGCGCCGCCGAGCACGGCGTCGATATCTTCCGAATCGGGCGTGACCAGCTCGGGATTCTCCAGCGCGGGCTGCACTTCGTCCGCCTGCCGGGCGGGGCGCGATGATGCCTCAGCGGGCTGGCGCTTGGCCTCGTCGAGCGCGGCGGGGGCCGGCTTCGTCACGAACAGCGGCGCGGCTGCGACCGGGTCGGGCACGCGCGGCGTCGGCGCGACCGGCGGCTCGTGCCGGGCGACGGGCGCGACGCGCTCAGGGGCTACCGCAACCGGCTCGCGCTCGGTGCGATAGGTCTCGTAAGCGAGGTCCTCGTCGCGCGGACGGCGGCGCAACAGCAGGAAGGCGGCGACCGCCGCGGCGGCGAGGCCGAGCGCGGCGAGGATCAGCCACATCGAGCTGCCCCCATTGACCGGCGCGGGCTCGGTCGTGGTGGTTTCGGTGGTGGTGGCCGCGGGCTCGACGGGAGCCGGCGCGACTTCGGCCGGTGGTGTGACTTCGGGCGTGGCGGCGACCGGCGCCGTCGGCTCGGGCGCAACCGGCGCCGCGGGTTCGGGCGCAGCGCGCGGCGCGGGCGCTTCGGCGCGGACCGGCGCCTCCGGGCGCTCCACGGCCCGTGTCGGGCGTGCCGGCCGCGAGGACCGCGCCTCGGCGCGGCGCGCGGCGGCGCGTTCCTGCGCCTCCTGCTGGGCCTGTTCGATCACGCCAGGCGCGATCCGCGTGCGGGATTCGCCGCTCTGAGCGGGTGCAGGAGCCGGTGCGGGGGCCGGTGCAGGCGCCTGCTGGCTCGGCACCAGCACGGGCGGCGGCGTCACCGTCTCCTGCGCCAGCGCGGTGGAAGGAAGGGCAGCGGCGGCAAGAAGCACCGCGATCGCCCGGCGATGCGCGCGACGCGCCATGTCCGGTTGGTGGGTCATAACGGGGGGTCAATGAATGGAACCCGGATTTCGCCGCTTGATCCGCACCCAAATTGCGACGAACCGTTGACTGCCATCGCCCAGACGAGAATCCGTTGCGTGCCCAAAACAAAATGGGGACGGCTCGCGCCATCCCCATATTATTTGCTCGATAGCCTGAATATTCGTTCAGGGAACCGTCACCGTCTTGAACTCGATCCCTTTCAACTCTGGCAGTGCCTGAAGCTGCGGCGTGATCACCTTGAGATCGCCGACGACGACCAATGTCATCTTGTCGAGCGGGAAGTTCTTCGCCGCCTCGCTCATTTGCGCCGGCGTCACCGCGAGCGCCGCAGGGACATATTTGTCCATCCAGTCGCGCGGCAGCCCGAGCGAGTCGCGCGTCGCGATCGTGCCGACCAGCGCGCCGGGGGTCGAGTTCTGGATCACGAACAGGCCGGCCATGTACTGGCGCATGCCAGCCGCCTCCTCCTCGCCCGGCGGGGTCGCCTGCAGCGTGCGGATCTCGTGGAACACTTCCTTGAGCGCAGGCCCGGTCACCGCCGTCGTGACGTCGGCGTTGAAGGTCCATACCGCGTTCGCAGGATAGAAGGCCACGCTCGACCCCGGCGAATAGGTATAGCCCTTCGCCTCGCGGATGTTGCGCGTGATGCGCGAGCTGAACGAGCCGCCGAGCAGCGCGTTCGAGACCCGCATCGGAATGTCCTCGGCGGTCCCCGCGCGCGGTGCCGGATAGGCGATGCTGAAGGTCGATTGGGGCGCGCCCGGCCGGTCGATCAGCAGCACCTGCGGCCCCGGCTTGGGCGTCGGCGGCAGCGACAGCCGCTCGGGTCCCGCGGCCCAGCCGCCGAACGCCTTCTCGATCGCCGCCTTCACCGCCGCCGTATCGAACCTGCCCGCGATGTAGAGGTGCGAGCGCCTGGCGCCGAAATTGGCCGCGTGCCACGCCTTGAGCTGCGCGGCGGTGTAGGCGCCGAACTGCTGCGGAGTCGGCAGCACCCGGCCATAGGGATGGTCCGGGCCATAATAGGCGCGGGTGATCGCCGCATTGGCGAGGGTTCCCGGCTGGCTCAGCGCCACCGCCAAGCGGCGGTTCCAATTGGCCTTGACCCGCGCCAGCTCACTATCGGGATAGCTCGGCCGCTGCGCGACATCGGCGACCAGCCCGATCGCGTCCGCCGCCCGCTCCGACAGCACGTTGAGCGTCACCGCCGAGCTTTCGAGTCCGGCATTGGCGCCGAGCCCGCCGCCCATGTCGGCGGCCTTCTGCGCGATCTGCGCGCCGGTCATCCCGGCCGCGCCTTCCTTCATCATGTCGACCGCGAGCAGCGCCAGCCAGGTATTCTGCTCCTCGTTGAGCGACCCGGCATAGGTCTGCAGCGACACCACCACCTTGGGTGCGACGCCATAGGGGATCAGGGTCACCTTCATCCCGTTGGCGAGCGTGTAGGTCTCCGAGGCCGGGACGTTAAACGCCTTGGGCGCCGGGATCGGCGGCGGCGTGGTGGGAAGCTCCTGCGCGACGACGGGGCCGGCGAGCAGGGTGGCAGCCGTCAGGCTTGCGATGAGGCGGCGCATCTTACTTGGCTCCCGCGGGCTTGGCGGCAGCGGCAGGCTGGGCCGCGCCGGGGTCGATCGCATAGATCGAGCGATTGGTGGGGCGCAGATATTCCTGCGCGGTCTTCTGGATCAGCGCCGGGGTCACCTTGGCGAAACCGTCCTCGATCTGGTTGACCTTGGCGGGATCGTTGTCGAACAGCGCATAGACCGCGAGCAGGTCGATCAGGCCGATCCGGCCCGTCCCGTCGATCGTCGAATACAGCGAGGAACGCATCTTGGTGCGCGCCCGCGCCAGCTCCTCGGCCGAGACCGGCTTGGTACGCAGATCCTCGATCACGCTGTCGACCGCGGCCTTGATCTCGTCGCGGCTGCGGTTGGCGTCGTGCGTGAAGTTGAAGCTCCACAGCATCGGGCCGTGATAGTTGAACATCGTGCCGAGCGGGAAGTTGATCCCGCCGCCGACCTCGCCCGCGATCCCGGTCTCGGCGACCAGCTTGCGATAAAGGCGGCTGTCCTGGCCCTTGACCAGCATCTGATCGATCAGGCCCATCGCATACCATTCGGGCGTGCCGCGCGCGGGGACATGATAGCCCGCCGCCCAGCCGGGCTTGGGTGCGAGGCGGTCGACGCGGCTCTTGAATTTCTCCGCGGTCTGGCGCGGCTCGGAGATGTCGGGGAGCTCGACCGGCGGCGCCTTGGGCATCCAGCCGAAATACTTCTCGACCATCGCGCGGGTCGCCGCATAGTCGATGTCGCCCGCCACCACGAGCACGGCGTTGGACGGCTTGTAGAAGGCATCGTGGAACTGCGTGGCGTCGGCCACCGTCGCTGCCTCGATCTCCTTCAATTCGCCGTAGAAGTTATGGCTGTTGTACCAGTTGGTATTGGCCAGCATCGGCAGGTCGATCCACGGCCAGGTGCTGTAGGGTTGGTTGAGGACGTTGACCTTGACCTCGTTACCGACCACGCCCTGCTGGTTCTTGAGTACCTCGTCGTTGATCACCGGGTTCGCCATGCGGTCGGCCTCGAGCCACAGCATGCGCTCGAGCGCGTTCGACGGCACCACCTCGAAATAATTGGTGAAGTCGAAGCGAGTCGATCCATTGAGGATGCCGCCGGCATTGCTGATCGTGCTGATGTGCACACCCTTGGGCGCGTTCTTCGATCCCTGGAACAGCAGATGCTCGAACAGATGCGCGAAGCCGGTGCGCTCGCGCGGCTCGATGCGAAAGCCGATGCCGTAATAGACGCCAACCGTGACCGTGGGCGAGATCGTGTCCTTCGCCAGCACCACGCGCAGGCCATTGGGCAGCGTGAAATACTGCGTCTCGACCGACAGTTTCTGGGCGGCGCCCTGCGCTGCCGCGGGCGTTGCCGCGAGGCCGAGCGGCAGCGCCGCCCCGGCCAACGCAAGCGCCGCCACCCACCGTTTCATCTTCATGTTGGTCCCCTAAGCAACGACGAACTGTGTTAGCTTATCAGCACAGCATCGCACGTAAAGGGGAGACGGACGGTTGCGCCCACCTTCAAAAGGTTCGTCATTCCCGCGCAGGCGGGAAACCATTGGCTGTGACGATGTGGTTCTTGCCCTGGATTCAGCCAGCCTGCGCGGGATGACGGATTTGGGAGCGGCGATCAGATTCCCCCTGGCACGACCTCGTACCCCGCGGCCGCGAGCTGCACGCCGAGTTGTTCGATGCACGCCTCGACCAGCGCGCCGTCGGTTGCGCGAACGACGAAGTTCGCCCCGGTACGCCCTTCGCGGAAGAAGGGGTAGCTGCCGATCGCGACGCCCTCGAACGCCTTCTCGGTCTCGCCGAGCAGCCCGGCGATCTCGCTCTCCGCGACCCAGCAGCCGATCGTCGCGCTGATCACCGGGCGGCCGCCCTCGAGCGTGCCGGTGAGCGCGTCGAGCATGCCCGCGGTGATGTGCGGCACCCCGGCGAGGATGAACAGGTTGCCGACGCGGATCCCCGGTGCGCCCGACATTCGGTTGGGGATCAGCTCGGCGCCTTCGGGGACGCGCGCCATGCGCAGCCGCGCCTCGGTGAGCCCGCCGCGCGTCGCGTAGTAGCGCTCCATCAGTTCTCGCGCCTGCGGGTGGACGACCACCGGCACGCCGAGCGCCACCGCGATCGCATCGACGGTGATGTCGTCATGCGTCGGGCCGATTCCGCCGGTGGTGAAGCAATAATCATAGCCGGTGCGGATCGCGTTCACCGCCTCGACGATGCGGTCCTGTACGTCCGGTACCACCCGCACCTCGGCCAGCCGGATGCCCTGCACGTTGAGCCATAGCGCGATCTGCGCGACATTCTTGTCCTGCGTGCGGCCCGAGAGGATCTCGTCGCCGATCACCACCAGGCCCGCGGTCCAGATGCGCTCGCTCATGGACCGGCCATAGCGCGCGCACCTCCCCTCGCAAAGCGGGCGCGTTTCGCCTATATCGGCGCGATGACCGAATATGTTGCCGTGACGGCCGACACCAATTTCGCCCGCGACGGGGCGATCAAGCTCTACGGCCCCGACGGGTTCGCCGGGATGCGCGCCGCCGGCCGCCTCGCCGCCGAGATCCTCGACGCGCTGGTTCCGCATGTCGTGCCCGGCGTCACCACGGCGGAGCTCGACGATTTCGTGCGCCAGCGCATGCTCGACGGCGGCGCTGTGCCCGCGACCCTCGGCTATCGCGGCTACACGCACAGCTGCTGCATCAGCATCAACCATGTCGTGTGCCACGGCATTCCGGGGCCCAAGACGCTCAAGGACGGCGACATCGTCAACATCGACGTGACCCCGCTGCTCGACGGCTGGCACGGCGACACCAGCCGCATGTATCTGGTCGGCGACGTGCCGCTCAAGGCCAAGCGGCTGGTCGACGTCACCTATGAATGCCTGATGCTCGGCATCGAGCAGGCCAGGCCCGGCAACACGATGGGCGATATCGGCCACGCCATCCAGAAATATGCCGAGAAGCACCGCTACGGCGTGGTCCGCGATTTCTGTGGCCACGGCCTCGGCCGCGTCTTCCACGACGCGCCCGAGGTCGTCCATGTCGGCCGTCCCGGCACCGGCCCGGAGCTTCGCCCCGGCATGTTCTTCACGATCGAGCCGATGATCAACATCGGCCGCCCCGACGTGAAGCTGCTCGACGACGGGTGGACCGCGGTCACGCGCGACCGCTCGCTCTCGGCGCAGTTCGAGCATTCGATCGGCATCACCGAGGACGGTTGCGAGATCTTCACGCAGAGCCCCACCGGCCTGCACAGCCCGCCCTACGTTTGATAATTGGCGCCTGATGTCCGACAGCAAGTTCGAGCGGCACCGCCAGCCCTGGCGGCCGGACGAGGTGCAGAAGCTGCACACACTGGCCAAGAAGGGCATGGCGCTCAAGGCGATCGCCAAGGCGCTGACGCGCAGCGAGGAATCGGTCAAGGACCGCGCCAAGGCCGACGGACTGTCGATCGCCAAGCTGCGCTAGCGCGCGCCGAGCACTACCTGCCTTAATCTTTCGGCATGGATGTGCGGCTAGTACGGCGGCATGGAGTCGCTCGCCTCGATCGTTGCCCTGCTCTGGCCCGGCGCGCAGGTCGCGGTGTTCGTGCTGGCGCTGGTCACCGCGATCGAGCTGCTCCTCCCGCGTGACAAGCACTCGTTGGCCAGCCGCATCCCCGCGCTGATCTTCTGGACGATCTGGTCGCTGATCGCGACCCTGATCTATGCCGCACTCAGCGCGTTTCGCGCCAGGCTCGGCATCGCCCCACTGATCGTCCTGCCCTCGGCCATTTCATGGACCGGAGCGCTGGCGCTGGTCGCCACGCCGCTCATCGCGGCGCTGGTCAGCGATTTCTTCTTCTATTGGTGCCACCGCGCCCAGCATCGCTGGCTGTGGCGCTATCACGCGGTGCATCACTCGATCCGCGAGCTCAACAGCGCCAATTCCTTCCACCATTTCACCGAGCCGATGATCCAGTCGCTGCTGATCGCGCTGCCGGTCAGCCTGATCCTGTCGGAAAGCGCGGCGACGGCGCCGCTGGTCGTGCTGCTGCTCCACCTGCAGTCGGCCTATATCCATTCCTCCGCTCGGCTGCATCTCGGCCCGCTGCGCCGGCTGCTGGTCGACAACCGGTTCCACCGCATCCACCATTCGCTCGAGCCGCGGCATTTCGACCGGAATTTCGGCGCGATCACGCCGCTTTGGGATCGCCTGTTCGGCACCGCCTGCTTCCCTGCGCGCGGCGAATGGCCCGCGACCGGCATCGCCGGGATCGACCAGCCGCGCACGCTGCGCGAATGGATCGACCTCCCGTGGCGCTATGGCCATGCCCCCCTGCCCGAGCCCGCACCGCTTGCCGAAGGATCGCGCAGCCCGGCCTAGCCGCCGCGCGGCAAAGCGGGCATGGAGCCGCGGTGCCCGCCCCATCCCCCTTCGACGCGATCATTCTCGGCGCCGGCGCGGCGGGGATGATGTGCGCCGCGATCGCCGGACAGCGCGGGCGGCGGGTGCTGCTGATCGATCATGCCGACCGCGTGGGGAAGAAGATCCTGATCTCGGGCGGCGGGCGGTGCAACTTCACCAATCTGCACGTGACGCCCGATCGCTATCTCTCGGCCAACCCGCATTTCGCCAAGTCGGCGCTGCGCCGCTATACCCAGCACGACTTCCTCGCGTTGGTCGAGCGCCATGGCATCGCATGGCACGAGAAGACGCTCGGCCAGCTCTTTTGCGACGGCAGCGCGAAGCAGATTGTCGAGATGATGCTGACCGAATGCGAGACCGGTGGGGTCGAGATCGCGCTCGGCCACGCGATCCGCGACGTGTCGCACGCCGACGGCGCCTATCGCGTCACCTGGGGCAATCGTGAGGCCATGGCCCCTGCCCTGGTCATCGCCGCCGGCGGGCCTTCGATCCCCAAGATGGGCGCCACCGGCTTCGCTTACGACCTCGCACGGAAATTCGGCCTCAAGGTGGTCGAGCCGCGTCCCGCGCTGGTGCCGCTCACGCTAGGCGGAGATGAGATACTGTTCCGCGACCTCTCTGGCGTCGCCGCCCCGGTCGAGGCGCGCGCGGGCAAGGCCAGGTTCCGCGAGGCGGCTTTGTTCACCCATCGCGGCTTCTCCGGTCCCGCGATCCTGCAGATCAGCTCCTATTGGCGGCATGGCGAGCCGGTCGAGATCGACTTCCTGCCCGATCGCGGCACCGGCTGGCTGATCGACACCAAGCGCGCCCAGCCGCGTGCCAGCTTGCGCAAGCTGCTGGGGGACGCCCTGCCCAACCGTCTCGCCGATACGCTGGCCGACCAGCTCGCGCTCGACACCGAACTCGCCAACATCGCCGACAAAAGGCTCGCCGAGGCCGAACGCCGCCTCGCCGCGTGGCGCTTCCACCCCAACGGCACCGAAGGCTTCGCCAAGGCCGAGGTGACGATCGGCGGCATCGCCACCGCCGGCCTCTCCTCGCAGACGATGGAAGCGCGCGACGTGCCCGGCCTCTACGCGATCGGCGAGGCGGTCGACGTCACCGGCTGGCTCGGCGGCTACAACTTCCAATGGGCCTGGGCGAGCGGCTGGGCGGCGGGGATGGCGATCTGACGTCTCCCTATCCTCCCCCGCCAGGGGGAGGTGGCGCCGCAGGCGACGGAGGGGGAGGATGGCGATGTCCTCAATCCTTTCGCGACCCGCGCCCTTCCCCTCCGTCAGCTACGCTGACACCTCCCCCTGGCGGGGAGGATAGGATCGCCGCCTCACTTCGTCGCAGCGATCCAGTCGTCGATCTTCTTCTCGAGCACCGGCATCGGCAGCGCGCCGGTATCCAGCACTTCCGCATGGAAGGCGCGCGGGTCGAACTTGGCGCCCAGCGCCGCCTTGGCCTTGGCCTTCGCCTTGAGGATCGTCAGCTGGCCGACCTTGTAGGCCAGCGCCTGCCCCGGGATCGCGATATAGCGCTCGACCTCGGCGACCGCGTCGGTCTTGGGCATCGGCGAGTTGGCGAGCATGTAATCGATCGCCTGCTCGCGGCTCCAGCCCTTGGCGTGGAGCCCGCTGTCGACCACCAGCCGCATCGCGCGCAGCATCTCGTCGCTGAGCCCGCCCATCCGCTGGTACGGCTCCACTGCGACGTCCAGGTCCTTGTACAGCGTCTCGGCATAGAGTGCCCAGCCCTCGACGAAGGCGGTGTTGCCGCCGAAGCGCATGAACGCCGGCAGCTGGTCATTCTCCTGCGCCAGGCTGATCTGGAAGTGATGCCCCGGCACCGCCTCGTGCAGGTACAACGTCTCCATGCCCCAGGTGTAGCGCACCGGCAGGTCGTGGGTGTTGTAGAAGAACACGCCCGGCCGCGACCCGTCGGGCGTGCCCTGGACATAGCTGCCCGCCGCGTCGCCCTCGGCGCGATAGTCGGGCACCGGGCGGATCTCGAGCGGGGTCTTGGGGATCAGCGAGAATTGCTCGCGCACGCGTGCGTCGACGCGCTTGCCGATCGCCTCATAGCCCTCGCGCAGCGCTTCGGCGCTCTTGGGCTGGAACTGCGGGTCGGTGCGCAGGAAGGTGAAGAACTCGGGCAGCGTGCCCTTGAACCCGACCTTTGCCTTCTGCACCTCCATCTCGGCGAGGATGCGCTTCACTTCCGACAGGCCGAGATTGTGGACGTAATCCGCGGTCAGCGGCAGCGTCGTGTTGCTCTCGATCGCATAGTCGTACACCGCCGCGCCGCCCGGCAGCGCGGAGGTGCCGACGCTGTCGCGCGCCGCCGCGAGATATTCGTTCGCCAGGAAATCCCGGATCCGCTTGTGCGCCGGGATCAGCACATCCTTGACCTGCGCCGCATAGGCTGCGCGCAGTCGCGCCTGGTCCGCCTCGCTCACCCCCTCGGGGAACTTCTTGACCGGCGCGTAGAACACCGAGCCCTCGACACCCTGCGCGATCAGCTTGTCGAACTGGCCGATCATGTTGCGCACAACCAGCTTGGGCTGGACGATCTTGCGCTTCATGCCCTCGCGGAACAGCCCGATCACCCGGTCATAGGTCGCGGCATATTCGACGTTGCGCTTCAGATTGTTGTCATAGTCGACCACCGTCTTGAACGGTGCCGCCCCCTGCCCCGACGCGAAGTCCGGGTAGAAGGTCTGGAAGCCGTTGAAATGATCGATCGGCAGATATTTGGTGACGCCGAGGATCGCCGGGCGGAAGCCTTTGAGGCCGCGCTCCTGATCCGCCTTGAACACGTCATAGGCGATCCGGTTGACCGGGCTCAGCTTCGTGCGGTCGATCCGCTTGAGCCCCGCCAGATCCGCCTCGGCCGCCGCCTTCTCCGCCGCGTTGAAGGCGTCCGTATAATAGGTGCCGAGCCGGTCGGCGTAGCGGAGGTCGCCACGGAAGATCGCTTGCAGCGGCTGGCGCTTGAGCAGCGCCTCGTCGCTGTCGTGGAACAGCTTGCGCAGCTTCGCGTCCTCCGCGCTCTCGCCCGGCTGTGCCGCCGGCGGCCGAGCCTGCTGCGCCTGCGCGGCGGAAATAGCGGTGCCGGCGAGCAGCGAGGCGAGAAGAATGGTGGCGATACGCATGCGGTGAATCCCCGGATCAGGTGTTATAGCAAACCGCTACACCCGCGCTCCGCGGCCCGCAAGGCTGCCCCGCAATCGCGCAGAATTTGCCGCCAGCTGCCCATTTGTTAGGCAGCCCTCGCCATGCCCCTGCCGCCCGCCTGCGGATTCCTTCCGGGCGGATTCTGGCACGGCTCGTGCAACCCGCGCGGCAAGGGGCGTTTCGCTTGATCCTTGTCCTTGCCTGCGTCAGCATCGGCGCGGGACCAGGCAAGCGGCCCAGCCCGCGATACGAAGGCCCATCAAGCAGGGGAACGACAGGCCGTGAAAAAGATCGAAGCCATCATCAAGCCGTTCAAGCTCGATGAGGTGAAGGAAGCGCTGCACGAAGTGGGGGTGTCGGGGATCACCGTGACCGAGGCCAAGGGCTTCGGCCGCCAGAAGGGGCATACCGAGCTCTATCGCGGCGCCGAATATGTCGTCGACTTCCTGCCCAAGGTGAAGCTCGAGGTGGTGGTCGAGGACGCGCTGACCGACCGCGTGGTCGAAGCGATCGCGACCGCCGCGCAGACCGGCCGCATCGGCGACGGCAAGATCTTCGTCACCGCGGTCGAAACCGCGCTGCGCATCCGCACCGGGGAGCGCGACGACAACGCGATTTGAGGCGCGTCATCGCAGCGTGACGTACCGCAGTTAACTTCAAGCGATTTGAGTGAGAAAGGGGCTTGGTTCCAATGGCTAATTCCGCCGCCGACATTCTGAAGATGGTCAAGGATCAGGAGATCGAGTGGATCGACCTGCGCTTCACCGACCCCAAGGGCAAGTGGCAGCACCTGACCATGGTCGCGAGCGTGCTCGGCGAGGACGAGCTGACCGACGGCCTGATGTTCGACGGCTCGTCGATCGAGGGCTGGAAGGCGATCAACGAGTCGGACATGATCTTGAAGCCGGATCTCGACGCCGTATGGGTCGACCCGTTCAGCGCCACCCCGATGCTTATCCTGGTGTGCGACATCGTCGAGCCTTCGACCGGCGAGCTCTATGCCCGCGACCCGCGCTCGACCGCGAAACGTTCGGAAGCGTACCTCCAGTCGCTCGGCATCGGCGACACCGTCTATGTCGGCCCCGAGGCCGAGTTCTTCATGTTCGACGACGTCCGCTTCGAGAACACCTATTCCTCTTCCTACTATCAGCTCGACGACATCGAACTGCCGGGCAACTCGTCCAAACAGTATGAGAGCGGCAACATGGGCCATCGCCCGCGCGCCAAAGGCGGGTACTTCCCGGTCGCGCCGGTCGACAGCGCCGTCGACATCCGCGGCGAGATGGTCTCGACCATGCTCGAAATGGGTCTGCCCTGCGACAAGCACCACCACGAGGTGGCCGCCGCGCAGCACGAGCTCGGCCTGACCTTCGGCACGCTGGTCCAGACCGCCGACCGCATGCAGATCTACAAATATGTCGTGCACCAGGTCGCGCACGCCTATGGCAAGACCGCGACCTTCATGCCCAAGCCGATCAAGGAAGATAACGGCTCGGGCATGCACACCCACTTCTCGATCTGGGACGGCGGCAAGCCGCTGTTCGCGGGCAACGGCTATGCCGGCCTTTCGGAGATGTGCCTCTATTTCATCGGCGGCGTGATCAAGCACGCCAAGGCGCTCAACGCCTTCACCAACCCCTCGACCAACAGCTACAAGCGCCTGGTCCCAGGCTACGAGGCGCCGGTGCTGCTCGCCTATTCGTCGCGCAACCGTTCGGCCTCGTGCCGCATCCCGTACGGCGCGGGTACCAAGTCGAAGCGCGTCGAGTTCCGCTTCCCCGATGCGCTGGCCAATCCGTATCTCTGCTATGCGGCGCTGCTGATGGCCGGCCTCGACGGCATCCAGAACAAGATCCATCCGGGCGATCCGATGGACAAGAACCTCTACGACCTGCCGCCGGAAGAGCTGGCCGAGGTGCCGACCGTGTGCGGTTCGCTCCGCGAGGCGCTCGACAGCCTGGAGGCCGACATGGACTTCCTGCTCAAGGGCGACGTGTTCTCGAAGGACCAGATCGACGCCTATATCGAGATCAAGCGCGCCGACGTCGCCCGCTGGGAGATGACGCCGAGCCCGGTCGAGTTCGACATGTACTATTCGTCGTAAGACGAACCCGTTCCCAAGCGTCGCTTCCGGGGGGAAGCGGCGCCGGACAGCGAGACGCCCGGACTGCGAAGTCCGGGCGTTTTCGTATCAGCTGTCGAGCCGCCGGAAGCCGCGCCAGCCGAGCACTCCGCCGCGCGCCGCGGCGTCCAGCGCCGCGCGGTCCGCGCCGTCGCGCGCCAGGATCGACATGCCCGTCTGCACGCTGAGCAGGAACGCCGCAGCCCCGGCGACGTCGAAACCGGAGGGTAGTTCACCCGCCGCCACTGCCCGCGACAAGCGCGCGGCGAGCTCGTCCAGATTGTGGCGCCGCCGGTCCCGCAGCTCGCGATGCGCCGGGTGGGCCTCGTCCGCGTCATGCTGCGCGCCGAGCACGATCAGGCATCCGGGCGGGTTATCGGGATCGGCATAGGCCTGCGCGGTGGCGGCCAGGAATCCTTCGACCGCCGCATCCACATCCGGCGCATCCCGCAGCGCACACCAGATTCCCGTGCTGTCCTGGTCGGCATAGCGCGCCACCGCCTCCCGGAACAACGCGTCCTTGCTTCCGAACGCGGCATAGAGGCTGGGCGCGTTGATCCCCATCGCGTCGGTCAGGTCGGCGAGCGAGGTACCGTCATAGGTCTTGCGCCAGAACAGTCGCATCGCGCGCTCCAACGCCGCGTCGCGGTCGAACCCGCGCGGCCTGCCACGTTCCGCCATACGCCTCCTTTCTGTAGTGATCGATATAGAAAGCGGTTGACGCAACGGCAAGCCGCTCCATATCTGTATCGATCACTACAGAAATGGAGATTCGACATGCGATTGGATGGAAAGCGCGCGCTGGTGACGGGTGGCAGCCGCGGGATCGGCGCGGCGATCGCACGACGGCTGGCGGCCGAGGGCGCGGATGTCGCGATCACCTATGCCGCTTCCGCCGATGCCGCGGCGCGCGTCGTCGAGGAGATCGAAGCCACGGGCCGCAAGGCGCTGGCGATCGCCGCCGACAATCGCGATGCCGCGGCGGTCGACGCGGCGGTCGCACAAGCCGCGGCGGCGCTGGGCGGGATCGATATCCTCGTCAACAACGCCGGAATCTTCCTCGCCGCCCCGGTCGACGAGCTCAGCCTCGAGGATTTCGACACGACCATGGCGGTCAACCTGCGCGCTCCGTTCGCCGCGATCCGTGCGGTGCTGCCGCACATGGGCGAGGGTGGCCGCATCATCGCGATCGGCAGCAACGTCGCGCTGGTGGCGCCGACCCCGGGTTTCTCGGTCTATTCGACGAGCAAGGCGGCAATCACCATGTTGCATCAGGCGCTCGCCCGCGACCTCGCGCCGCGCGGCATCACCGTGAACACCGTCCATCCCGGATCGACCGACACCGACATGAACCCCGCCGACGGGCCGCACGCCGCTGACCAGATCGCGCGCACCGCGCTGGGTCGCTTCGGCAGCGCCGGCGACATCGCCTCGGCGGTAGCGTATCTCGCTTCCCCCGAGACGCGCTCGGTCACCGGCACCGCGCTGCTCGTCGACAGCGGCGCCAACGCGTGACCCGTGCCACGGCCGCGCTGCTGATCTTCGGCGCGGCCGTGGTCGTCGCGGCGGAGTTCGTCGTGATCGGCCTCCTTCCCGCCATGTCGGCGGACCTCAAGCTCGAACCGGCGCAGGCGGGCTGGCTGGTCACGGTGTTCGCCCTCGCCTCTGCGCTGCTCGGCCCGCCCTTGGTCGCAGTGACCGCGCGGCTTCCCACTGCCCCGGTACTGGCGGCGGCATTGCTCCCCTTCGCCGGCAACCTGCTGTTGCTCGCCGCTCCGACCTTCGCGCTCGCGATCGGCCTGCGCATCCTTCAGGGCGCCACGCTGCCGCTGTTCATGAGCCTCGCCGGCGCTCAGCTCGGCGCGGCGCGCGGCACCGGGCCTGGCATTGCGCTGCTCTATATCGGAGTCACGATTGGCGGGACGCTCGCACCTCCGACGGGCAGCTTCGTCGCCGATCGCCTGGGCTGGCAGGTGCCGATCGCGGCGATCGGCGCGCTCGCGTCCATCGGTGCGCTCGGCTGCCTCCTCCAGGGCAAGCGTAGTCGCACCGATCGCGCGGGCAGCCCCTGGCGGCTGCTTGCCCGTCCGGCGATGCGGGTCCACCTCCTCCTCTCCGCGCTCACCTTCGCGGCGATGTTCGCCGGGTTCAGCTATATCGCACTGCTGCTCGGCCAGGCCGGGCTCGGCCGTGACTGGACCGCGGCGGCGCTGCTCGCCTTCGGTCTCGCCGGCCTCGCCGGCAACTGGCTGGCGGGCCGGCTTGCCATCCATGCCTTGCCAGCCACCGCCGGCGCCGCGCTCGCCACCGCCGCGATGACGCTGTGGATCGCGGCATCCCCCGGCGCTCCCGCGCTCGTCCTTGCCGTCCTCGGCTGGGGCGTCGCGCACGCAGCGGGCTTCGTCTTCTGCCAGGTTCGGGTGATGGATGCGGCGCCGCACGCCTCCGGCTTTGCCGGTTCGCTCAATATCGCCGCCGCGAATGTCGGTATCGCGCTCGGGAGCTTTGCCGGCGGCCGTGCAATCGAACTCGCCGGTGCCGGGGGCGCGGCCGGAACCGCCATGGCCTTTGCCTTGCTGACGGCCGTGGTCGCGGCAACGTGTCGTTTGCGCAACGTCATATTACCGTCATCATTCCGCAATCGAACCGAAACGGGAATCGCACCTGACTGACACGTGCCGCGCCTAGGCGCCCCTCGACTTCAATCGGGGGATCCCATGAACACCAGCTCGATCTTCGCCACCCTTGCGGGTGCCAGCTTGCCCGCGCTCGCGCTCTCGCTCGCCGCGCCCGCCGCGGCCCAGACCGCCGAGGCCGACGCCCAGCCGGCCGCCGAGGGCCAGATCGAGACCGCCGAGGAAGTGGTGGTCAACGGCACCATCGCCTATCGCAACCGCACCGAGGGCGCCGAGCCCGAGCTGGTCTACGACAATGAATTCTTCCAGCGCTTCGAGCCGCTGACCGCCGGCGACGCGCTCAAACGCGTTCCCTCGGTCACCTTCCTCTCGGACGTGATCGAGAGCGACGGTCCGCGCCTGCGCGGCCTTGATCCGGGCTATACCCAGATCCTGATCAACGGCGAGAAGGTGCCCGGCAACCAGGCCGATCGCGGCTTCTTTATGGACCGCATCCCGGCCGAGCTGATCAAGCAGGTCGAGATCGTCCGCTCCTCCTCGGCCCGCCGCACCGGCGACGCGGTCGCGGGCACGCTCAACATCGTGCTGCGTGACGGCTATCAGCTCGACGGCGGCTATGTCCGTGCCGGTGGCCTGTTCTTCGACGACGGTGAGGTCAAGCCGAGCCTCGGCGCGGTGCTCGGCACCAAGGCCGGCCCGGGCCGCCTGCTGCTCGGCGCCAATGTGCAGGGCCGCTACAACCCCAAGAAGAAGTACAGCCTGCGCTTCGACGGGCCGGGCGGCACGCTGCAGAACCGCGAGGACCAGTCGGACACCCGCGACGGCACCGACTATGCCTTCAATGCCAGCTACGACATCGACGGCGAGACCACCGATTTCGAGCTCAGCGGCTTCTACGTCCGCACCGATCGTCTCGAGACCGAGCGCTCGTTCGAATATAACAGCGCCACCGGCTCGGGCGGCTCGGTCCGCAACGGCGCGGGCGGCAACCTGCTGGTCGACAATTCGAACATCAACAATATCGACCAGTTCAACTACTCGATCGGGGCCAAGGTCAGCCACGAATGGTCGGCGGGCGAGACCAAGCTCAAGTTCGGCTACGCCAAGATGAACGACGAGCAGTGGGAGACCGAGAACGAGATCGAGTTCGATCGCGCGGCGCCCCGCTTCACCGGCGACCGCTTCGACACGCATATCGTCGATACCGAGCTCAGCGCCGGCTTCGAGCACAAGGCGCCGCTCGGCGAGGACATCGACCTCGCGTTCGGCGGCTTCTACCAGAACAAGGTGCGCAACGCCGATGTCGAGGAAGCGACGCGCCAGCGCTTCAACCTCGCGACCACCTTCCACACCAGCTACAGCCAGTTCGAGCTGAGCCCCGAGCTCTATGCCGCCGGCTTCGTCGGCTTCGCGCCGACCGCCGACAGCCGGGTCAAGGAAGAGCGCAAGGACGTGTTCGCCCTGATCGAGGGCGACACCGGTTCGGTGCGCTGGGAAGTTGGCCTGCGCTGGGAGAACACCAACAGCCGCATCACCAATCGCATCGACGACCTGTCCGTGCGGCAGGACTACGACCATCTGCTGCCGAGCGCTTCCGCGAAGATCGAGGTCGGCGGCGGCGGGCGCATCACCGTGTCGGGCGCGCGCACCGTCCGCCGCCCGCGCTTCGACCACATCACGCCGGGCATCTTCGAAGAGATCGGCGACAATGATCTGGCCGGCAATCCGCTCCTCAAACCCGAATCGGCGTGGGGCGCGGATCTCGGCTACGAGCATCGCATCGGTCGCACCGGCGTGATCGGGATCAACTTCTTCTACCGCGACGTGAAGGACCTGATCGAGGTCATCAATACCCAGGAAGAAGGCAGCAACGGCCCCGGCACCTTCGTCTACACCCCGGCCAACACCGGCGACGGCAAGGTCTACGGCATCGAGTTCGACCTCTCGACCAGCCTCGGCTTCCTCGGCCTGCCCGACACCGGCGTGTTCGGCAACTTCTCGTTGCTCGACAGCGAGATCACCGACGAGTTCGGCGAGCGCCGCTTCAACGGCCAGTCCGACTATGTCTACAATTTCGGCTTCATCCAGAACTTCCCGAGCTTCGGCGCGGCGTTCGGCGCGACCTACCGCAAGCAGGGCGGCGCGCTCGACCGCAATTATCTCGAAGAGGTCCACACCACCTACGGCGCCGACCTGGAAGTATTCGTCGAGAAGCGCTTCGGCAACAACATCACGCTCCGCGCAGTCGGATCGAACCTGCTCGACGGCGAGAAGCGCGAGGCCTTCGACAAGTTCAACACCATCACCGGCCAGATCGCCCGCAGCGACTATGAGGAATATGAGCTCGAGCGCGAGCGCGCTGGACCGGTCTTCCAGGTCATGGCACGCGTCGCCTTCTGATGAAGAAGAATAGCCTGATGATCAGCCTGCTGCCGCTTCTCGCGGCGGCAGGCTGCGCCTCCACCGGCCGCCAGGTCCCGGTGGTCCCGACCACCCCCGCCCAGACGGTCCAGGCACGCGGCGAGACCGAGGCGGTCGGCACCGCCAATGCCGACGCCGCGGACGATCCCGCGATCTGGCGCAACGCGGCGGACCCCGCCGCCAGCCTGATCGTCGGCACTGACAAGAAGGCCGGGCTCCATGTCTATGACCTGACGGGCAAGGACCGCTTCTTCATTGACGCGGGCCAGGTCAACAATGTCGACCTGCGCGACATGGGCGAGCCCGGGATCATCGTCGCGGCCAGCGACCGCAACGACCGCAAGAACGCCAAGGTCGCGCTGTTCCGCCTCGACACCACCGCCGCCAAGCTCGTCCCGCTCGGCACCGTGCCGGTCGGCGCGGGCGAAGCCTATGGGGTGTGCCTCTACCGTACCGGCGGCAAGCTTCACGTCTTCAACGTGATCAAGGACGGCACCATCCGCCAGGTCGAGCTCGACCTGTCGGGCGCGGCGCCCACGGGCAAGCTCGTCCGCACGATGAAGCTCGCCAGCCAGTCCGAGGGCTGCGTCGCCGACGAACGCACCAACCGGCTCTATGTCGGCGAGGAGAATGCCGGCGTGTGGCGTTTCGACGCGCGCGCCGAGGGAGCGGTGGCGGGTATCAACATTGCCGCGGCCGACGGCCAGAAGCTGGTGATCGACGTCGAGGGCGTCGCCCTTGCCGCCGAGGGCGAGGGCAATGGCGGCTACCTGCTAGTCTCGAGCCAGGGCGACCACGCCTATGCCGTCTATCGCCTGGCCGACGAGACGTTCGTCGGCCGCTTCCGCGTCGCCGCCGGCCGGTACGGCTCGACCGAAGAGACCGACGGGATCGAGGTGATCACGGGCGATTTCGGCCCGGACTATCCCGGCGGCCTGTTCATCGCGCAGGACGGCTACAACCCGCCCCATGCGCAGAACTTCAAGTTCGCCGCCTGGGCCGATATCAAGGCCGCGCTGAACCTCGACTGATATCGTGACCGCGCGGCCCGCCCGGCCGCGCGGTCATCCTTTCGCTAACCACGAGTCTTGCCGGAGCGCCGGGAACAAAGCCGGGCTGGCGCGTTTCGCCTGTGTCACGACGGGAGGAAACGATGCGGCTGATCATCCTCGGCATGGCGGCGCTGGCCGCCGGATGCAGCGGCGGTGGCGGCGGTGGCGGTTCGCCCACCCCGACGCCCACGCCCGGCCCCGCCAACCGCGCGCCCGCCTTCACCTCCGCCGCGACCGCCTCGGTCGCCGAGAACACCGCCGCGGCCTACACCGCCACCGCCAGCGATCCCGACGGCAACCCGCTCACCTTCTCGATTTCAGGCGGCGCTGATGCCGGCCGCTTCACGATCACCCCCGCCGGTGCGCTGACCTTCGCACCCCCGCCGAGCTTCGAGCTGCCCGCCGACGCTGACGGCAATAATGTCTATCAAGTCCAGCTGCGCGTCAGCGATGGCTCGCTCACCGCCACGCAGGACGTCGCGATCACCGTCACCGACACCCGTGAGGGGATCGCCGTGCGCCGCGTCGGCACCGGCTTCAGCCAGCCGCTTTATGTCGCGCCGATCCCCGGCTCAGCGCAGGTCTATGTCGTCGAGAAGGGCGGCGGCATCTGGCGGCTCGATCCGGCGAACGGCACCAAGACACTGGTCCGCACCGTCGGAAGCCTCGCCACCGACGGCGAGCGCGGGCTGCTCGGCCTCGTCGTCAACACCAACGCACCCGCCACCTATGGCGAGGCGCTGGTCGTCGCCACCGCCCCCGACGGCGCGGTCGAGCTGCGCTCGCTGTCGCTGAGCAGCCCCGCGACGCCCTACACCGTGGTGCTGCGCACGCCCCACCCGACCAACAACAACCACAATGGCGGCTGGCTCGGGTTCGGGCCGGACGGCAATCTCTACATGGCGATCGGCGACGGCGGCGGCAGCGGCGATCCCGGCAACAACGCCCAGAATACCAATGTCCGCCTCGGCAAGATCCTGCGCCTCGCCCAGAGCGGCGGCAACTATGTCCCCGCCCCCGGCAATCCGTTTCTCGCGGGCGGCGGCGACCCGCATGTCTTCGCGCTCGGCCTGCGCAACCCGTTCCGCGCGTCCTTCGCGCCCGACGGCCGGCTGATCATCGGCGACGTCGGCCAGAACGCGGTCGAGGAGATCGACATCGTCCGGCCCAACCAGCCCGGGCTCAACTTCGGCTGGCGCTTCCTCGAGGGCACGCGCCCGTTCAGCGGCACCGCGCCCGCCGGGCTCACCGCACCGGTCAGCGAGTATGACCACGGCACCGGCCCGCGCCAGGGCCGTTCGATCATCGGCGGCTATGTCTACCGCGGCCCGGTGACTTCGCTGGTCGGCGCCTATGTGTTCGGCGACTTCATCAGCGGCAATATCTGGAGCGTTCCCGCGGCCTCGCTCGTCCAGGGCAGCCTGCTCGCGGCGACCAGCTATGAGCGCCGCAATCTCGACTTCACCCCGGACGCCGGGACGATCGACCAGCTCGCCTCGTTCGGCGAGGATGCGGCGGGCAATCTGTTCATCGTCGACCTCGCCGGCGAGATCTTCATGGTCACGCCGGCCTGAGGCTTGCGGCGAGAGCGGCCAGCCGCTTTAACTGCGCGCCATGCTCCGCATCCTCGCTCCGCTCGCCCTGATCGCCGCCCTGCCCGCCGCCGCCCAGAACGCGGCCGAGCAGAAGATGGCGGCCACCGTCACCGCCGAGACCGAGCGCCACGTCGCGCTGCTCGAGAAACTGGTCAACCAGAACTCGGGCTCGCTCAACCTCGACGGCGTGACCCGGGTCGGCGCGATGGTCCGCGCCGAGCTCGAGCCGCTCGGCTTCCAGGTCGAATGGGTCGACATGAAGGAGACCGGCCGCGCCGGGCACCTGATCGCGACGCACAAGGGCAATGGCCGAGGCAAGCGCATCCTGCTGATCGGCCATCTCGACACGGTGTTCGAGCCCGAATCGCCCTTCCAGAAATTCGTCCGCGAGGGCGACCGCGCCAGCGGCCCCGGCATCGGCGACGACAAGGGCGGGGTCGTGGTGATCATCGCCGCGATGCGCGCGATGCAGGCGGCGGGGACGCTCAAGGGTGCCGACATCAAGATCGTGCTGACCGGCGACGAGGAGCGCACCGGCGCCCCGCTCGCGATCGCGCGCCGCGACCTCATTGCCGCAGGCAAATGGGCCGATGTGGCGCTCGAATATGAGAATCTGGCACGCGAGGATGGCAAGGACACCGGCACCGTCGCGCGCCGCAGCTCGACCAACTGGACGCTCACCACCACTGGCAAGACCGGGCATTCCAGCGGCGTGTTCGGCGCCAGCCTCGGCTATGGCGCGGCCTATGAGCTGGCGCGCATCCTCGACGAGTTCCGCCGCACGCTGCCCGAGGCGAACCTCACCTTCAACGTCGGCGTGATGGCCGCGGGCACCCCCGCGACGCTCGCATCGAACAATTATCAGGTGAGCGCCGGCGGCAAGACCAACATCGTCGCCGAGCAGGCGGTCGCGCGCGGCGACCTGCGCGCGCTCACCCCCGAGCAGGAAGCGAAGACCCGCGCCGCGATGCAGGCGATCGTCGCCAAGAGCCTCCCCGGCACCAGCGCAAGGCTCGACTTCCAGGAGGGCTATCCGCCGATGGCGCCGACCGACGGCAATCGCGCGCTACTGGCCAAGCTCAATGTCGTGAACCGCGATCTCAAGCTCCCGGAGATGGCCGAGATGGACCCGGCGCGCCGCGGCGCCGCGGACAGCGCCTTCGTCGCGGCGGACGTCGACACGCTCGCCGGCCTCGGCGCCTCGGGCGGCGGCGCGCATGCCGAGGGCGAGTGGATCGACCTCACCTCGCTCCGGCTCCAGGCGCTGCGCAGCGCCGCGTTCATCACGCGGCTGAGCAAAGAGAAGCGCCAATAATCCTCCCCCGCAAGGGGGAGGTGGCAGCCGAAGGCTGACGGAGGGGGCGGATGCCAGAACGCTGGTGGCTCGCTTCCTCCGTCGCGCTTCGCGCGCCACTTCCCCCTGGCGGAGGAGGATTGGAAACGATCACGGCACCAGCAGCGTCGCGCCCATCGTCTCGCCCGCCTCGATCGCGCGGTGCGCATCGGCGGCATCCTCCAGCGCGAACCGCTGCCCGATCTCCACGTGCAGCACGCCGCTCGCGACCAGCTCGAACAGCCGCGCCACCCCCGCCTCGCGCTCCGCGGGCGTCGCATAATAGTCGAACAAGGTCGGCCGGGTGACGAACAGCGAGCCGTGCTTGCTCAATACGCCGAGGTTGACGCCCTCCACCGGCCCGCCGGCATTGCCGAAGCTCACGATCAGCCCGCGCCGTGCCGCCGATTTGAGCGAGGCTTCCCAGGTCGATCCGCCGACCCCGTCGAGTATCACCGGCACGCCTTCACCGCCGGTGATCTCGCGCACCCGCGTCGCGATGTCCTCCCTCTTGTACTCGATCACATGGTCCGCGCCGAGCGCCCGCGCCCGCTCCGCCTTGTCGCGCGAGCCCACCGTTCCGATCACCGTCGCGCCGAGATGCTTGAGCCACTGCACCAGCAGCTGCCCGGTCGCGCTGGCCGCGGCATGGACCAGCACGGTCATCCCCGCCTGCACCTGGGCGGCGCGCTCGACCAGATACTCCGCCGTGCAGCCCTTGAGCATCACCGCCGCTGCGACCTCGTCGGAGATCGCGTCGGGCAGCTTCACCAGGATTTCCGCCGGCACATTCCGCTCGCTGGCATAAGCGCCCAGCCCGGGCCCGAAGGTCGCCACCCGGTCACCCTGCGCCAGCGAAGCCACTCCCTCGCCCACCGCCTCGACCACCCCGGCCGCCTCGCTGCCCAGCCCGCTCGGCATCGCCACTGGATAGAGTCCCGAGCGATGGTAGGTATCGATGAAGTTGAGCCCCACCGCGGTATGCCGCACGCGCACCTCGCCCGGTCCGGGCGGCGGCAGATCACGCTCCACCCACTGGATCACCTCGGGCCCGCCGGTCCGTTCGATCACCGCCACACGCGCCATGCACTCGCCTCCAGTTTCAGGTTGCAACCCGTCGCTTGCGCCGCCATCTAATCGACCATACCCGATCTTGGAAAATCCGGAGGCGAGGATGCGCAGCTATCTCAACCACTATATCGGTGGCGAATGGGTCGAAAGCGAGGGCGGCACGCGCCACGAGGTGATCAATCCCGCCACCGAGGCCGCCGTCGCCGAGATCACGCTCGGCTCGGAAGCCGATGTCGACAAGGCGGTCGCGGCGGCGAAGGCTGCGTTCGAGACCTTCTCGCGCACCAGCGCCGAGGAACGCGCCACGCTGCTCGAAGCGATCCTCGCCGAGTACAAGAACCGCGCCGGCGACCTCGCCGAGGCGATCGCGTCCGAGATGGGCGCCCCGATCAGCCTCGCCAGGACCGCGCAGGTCGGCAGTGGCATCGGCCACCTCATGTCCACGATCAAGGCGCTGCGCGACTTCCAGTTCGAGGAGCAGATCGGCAACAGCCTGGTCGTCCACGAGCCGATCGGCGTGGTCGCGCTGATCACCCCGTGGAACTGGCCGATGAACCAGATCGTCGCCAAGGTCGCGCCCGCGCTCGCCGCCGGGAATTGTATGGTGCTCAAGCCCAGCGAGGAGGCCCCTTCCTGCGCCACGATCTTTGCCGAGATCATGGACGAGGCCGGCGTCCCCGCGGGCGTGTTCAACCTCGTCCAAGGCGACGGGCCCGGCGTCGGCACCGCGCTCAGCCGCCACAAGGATATCGACATGGTGAGCTTCACCGGCTCGACCCGCGCCGGCGTCCAGGTCGCGAAGAACGCCGCCGACACGGTCAAGCGCGTCCACCAGGAGCTCGGCGGCAAGTCGCCCAACGTCATCCTGCCCGGCGCCGACCTGTCCAAGGCGGTCCAGGTCGGTCTTTTCAGCGTGCTCATGAACTCCGGCCAGAGCTGCATCGCGCCCGCGCGCATGCTCGTCCACGAAAGCCAGGCCGCCGAGGCCGCGCAGATCGCGACGGGCGTGATGAAGGCGGTCGAGACCGGCGACCCCGCCGCGGAAGGCCGCCATATCGGCCCGGTGGTCAACAAGACCCAGTGGGAGAAGATCCAGGGCCTGATCCGCAAGGGGCTCGAGGAAGGCGCCAAGCTCGAGACCGGCGGCCCCGGCCGCCCCGACGGCGTCGAGACCGGCTATTTCGTCAAGCCGACGCTGTTCTCCGGCGTGCGCAATGACATGACGATCGCACGCGAGGAAATCTTCGGCCCGGTCGTCACGATCATTCCCTACAAGGACGAGGAAGAAGCCGTCCGCATCGCCAACGACACCGACTACGGCCTGTCAGCGGTGGTGTTCGGCTCGCCTGAGGAAGTCAAGCGCGTCGCGCCGCGGCTGCGGGCGGGCATGGTCTATGTGAACGGCGGCCAGCCCGATCCCAGCCTGCCCTTCGGCGGTTACAAGCAGTCGGGCAACGGCCGCGAGCACGGCAAGTTCGGCCTCGCCGAGTTCATGGAAGTCAAGGCAATCGTCGGCGCACTGGCGTGACCTTCAATCCCCCCCGACAGGGGGAGGTGGCGCGCAATGCGCGACGGAAGGGGAGGAAGCGAGCCGCTGGATGGTCCGCCGTCCCCCCTCGGTCAGCCTGCGGCTGACACCTCCCCCTCGCGGGGGGAGGATTTGAAACCTCAATCGAACAGTTCTTCGAGGAAGCTCTTCCTGCGCTTGTGCTTGTAGCGCGGGTCGTAACCGTGCCCGTAGCCCTGCTGCGGATAGCCCCCGCCTTGCTGCCACGGCCCGCCCTGCTGCTGGGGCGGTGCAGGCGGCGCGGCCGGCGGCGCGGGCGCTTCAGTCGCGCCGCTACGCTCGATGATCTTGTCGAGCTCGCCGCGGTCGAGCCAGATGCCGCGGCACTGCGGGCAATAGTCGATCTCGATCCCCTGCCGGTCGCTCATGTGGAGCCCGGTCTTGCACACGGGACACAGCATTCCGGCAACGGCTTCGGGGGTTCGCATCATCGGCTCCTCTGATTGTCCAGTCCAAGCTAGGGAGCCGCGCGGCGCCCCGCAACTCACGCCACTGGCCACACCCACAGGATCAGCGGCGTGCCGACCACCAGCACCAGCAGCGACAACGGCGCGCCCAGCCGCGCATAATCGCTGAACCGGTACCCTCCCGGTCCCATCACCAGCGTGTTGCACTGGTGCCCGATCGGGGTCAGGAAATCGCACCCGGCACCCACCGCGGTCGCCATCAGGAACGCCTCGGGCCGGTAGCCGAGATCGGTCGCGAAGGTCGCGGCGATCGGCGCCATCACCAGCACCGTCGCGGCGTTGTTGAGGAACGGCGTCACCGCCATCGCCGCCGCCAGGATCAGCGCCACCGCGCCCCAGGGCGGCAGCGAAGCGGCGGTCGCCGACAGCCAGGTGCCGATGATCTCGGTGACCCCGGTCGAGCGCAGCGTATCGCTCACCGGGATCAGCGCGCCGAGCATGATCAGGATCGGCCATTCGACATGATTATACGCCTCGCGCACCGGCAGCGCGCCGGTCAGTACCACCGCGGCCGCGGCGGCGAAGAAGGCGATCGCCACCGGCACCGCGCCGCTCGCCGTCGCCGCCATCGCCACGGCGAGGATGAACAGCGGCAGCAGCTCCCTGCGCGCGCTCCCCAGCCGCATCGTGCGCTCGGCGAGCGGCAGCGCGCCGAGCTCGTTGAGCGCCTCGGCCAGCACGCCGAGCGGCCCCTGCAGCACGATCACGTCACCCGCCTGGAACACCACGTTCGGCATGCGCCGCACGATCCGTTCGCCCTGGCGGGACACCGCGATCAGGTTGAGTCCGAAGCGCTGGCGTAGCAGCAGCGACCCCGCGGTGCCGCCGACCAGCGGCGACCCGGTCGAGATCACCGCCTCGATCACCCCGATCTCCTCGCCCTCGGGACTCTCGGGGGCCTCGCTGGTGCCGACGAAGTCGAGCTTGTCGCGCGCGATCACGCGCTCCAGGCTGTCGGGCGCGCCGCCCAGGATCAGGATGTCGCCTTCCTGCAGCACCGTCGTCGGAAGCGGCGTCACGCGCAGTCCGTCGCGCAGGAACAGCGAGATCGACACCTCATGCTCGTGCCGGGCGAGAAACTCGCCGACGCTCTCGCCGACCGCAGCCGACTGCGCCACCACCTTCGCCTCGGTCGCATAGTCGTGGATGTCGAGCGCCTCGCCCATCGTCGGCGCGGCGCGGCGGTCGACCGGCAGCAGCCGGTAGCCGAAACGCAGGAAGACCAGCCCGACCACCGTCAGCCCCAGCCCGACCGGCGCATAGTCGAACATGTGGAAAGGCTGTCCCGTCATGTCCTCGCGCACGCGGCTGACGATGATGTTGGGCGAGGTGCCGATCAGCGTGATCAACCCGCCGAGCAGCGACGCGAACGCCATCGGCATCAGGAACACCGACGGCGAGGCGTCTGACTTCTTCGCCATCTGGAACGCGGCCGGCATCAGCATCGCCAGCGCGCCGATATTCTTGACCAGCGCCGAGGCGAAGCCGACGCTGGCGGCGAGCAGCAGCAATTGCGAGCGCACGCGCTTCACCCGTCGCTGCAGCCGCCCCATCAGCAGCTCGACCGCGCCCGAGCGCTGCACCGCGCCCGACAGCACCAGCGCCGATCCCACGATGATCACGATATCGTCCGAAAAGCCGCGAAACGCGTCGGCCGGCTTGACGATGCCCGCCGCGACCGCCGCCAGCAGCGCCATCACCGCGACGACATCGTAGCGGAACTTGCCCCACAGGAAGAGCGCCATCATGCCGACCAGCACGGCGATCGACAGCATCTGCGGCAATGTCATGCGGGCCCCATGCGCTCTAAACGCCGGGAAGCGAACAGGTTTCCGTCAGCGGCCGAAAGTCAGCGGCCGAAGGTCAGTGGCCGAAGGTCAGTGGCCGAAGGTCAGTGGCCGAAGGTCAGTGGACGGTGCCCACCGCGCGGTTGACGCTCATCAGTACGATCAGCCGCTCGATCTGGCGCCAGCGGCAGAAGTTGATGTGGTTGCCGAGGTCGCGATAGCGGTCCGCGCGCGCCGCCGCCTCGAACCCCGCATCGTCGCCGAACAGCGCGATCAGCTCCGCCGCGTCGGTGACGTGCGCGCGATCGGCGAGATAGGGCAAGGCGGAGGTGGCGGACACAGCGGACGACATGAGCGGGAGGCACTCCGGCGTGGGAACGCGCGCCAGCACGCACTGCCCGTGCCAGCCGGGAGAACCCCGGCTTTTCCGCGCATCGCGAGGGTAAATTCATGGAAACCATAGCGTTTCGGACGTTCCAGCCGTGCCGCAACGGGACGGTGGCGTCCCGCCGCGGGACGTGGCAAGGACAGACGCATGGACCGCAAGCCAGCCCCCGCCGCCAAGGGCGCCCCGATCGCCGGTGGCGCGTTGCTCGCCCTCAGCCTGATCGTCGGCACGGTGATCGGCGTGCTCCGGGGTCAGCCCTCGCTCGGCTTCATCGGCGGGCTCGGAGTCGGCCTGGCGCTGTTGCTGATCGTCGCACTGGCCGATCGCGCGCGCAACCGCGGTTGAACGCATTCGGGCAAAGGGGACAGTCCGTGAAACCGTTTCTGCTCGCCGCAGCGCTGCTCGCGTCGTCCGCGCCGGCCCTCGCTCAGGAGCCGGTGTTCGACATGCACGTCCACCTGCACAAGGGCGAAGCGTCGATCCCGGATTACGAGGCGCAGCTCAAGGCGGCCAACATCGTCGTCGCCGGCTTCGGCGCGATGTGGTTCGGCGGTCCGCACCAGGCGCCCGAAGGCGAGATCGAGCAGACCCGCGCCAACAACGACACGCTGATCGCGATGGCCGCGCGGCACAAAGGGATGCTGCCGATCGCCACCGTCCATCCCTATGACGGCGCCGCCGCGGTGGCCGAACTCGAGCGGGTGGCGGCGCGCGGGGTCAAGGTGCTCAAGATCCACCCGCACACCCAGCGCTTCGACGCCGCCGACCCGCGCGTGCTGACGCTGGCGAAGCGCGCCGGCGAGCTCGGCGTGGTGGTGATGATGGACAATGCCGCGATCGTCCCCGACGATTGCGAGAAACTGTTCAACCTCGCCCTCGCCGCGCCGAAGACCAAGTTTCTGTTCGCGCACATGGGCGGGCTCAACTTCCGCTTCTGGAACATCCTCGCGCTCGCCCGCACCGCCGAGAACCTGTTCGGCGACAACATCTATTTCGACCTCTCCGCCGTCGCCAACATCAGCGCCGGCTCGCCGATCGCGGACGAGCTGGTCTGGACGATCCGCAATGTCGGCGTCGACAATGTCCTGATCGGCTCGGACTTCCCCCAGCTCACGCTCCCCGCGACCCTCGCCGCGCTCGACAAGTTGGGGCTCAGCGAAGAGGAGAAGGCGAAGATACGCTACGCCAACGCGAAACGGCTGTTCGGCCTGAAGTAGTTCGAGCTGGACTCGGTGCGCGGCAGCCCGGGGGCACTCTTGATCATCGCGGCATGACAATGCAATCGCTGGAGAATGAACGCACTTCTTCTGCTCACCGCTGTGTCAGCACAGGCTTCGAGTTCCGCCTCGCCTCAGCCGCAGCGTTGGACAGTGGATTATGGCGAGACGTCTTGCACGGCCTCGCGGCAGCTGGGCAGCGCGGACAAGCCGATTCTGCTGGCTTTCCGGCCCTCCGTTCCCGGGTCCACGATTCGCATCATGGTGCTGCGCGAAGCCCCCTGGCGACCCACCCGGCACCTCCCGCTGCAGGTTTCGGGTGTTCCCGCAACCGGCCTGCGATTTGCCGCGACCGACCGTGCCAAGCAATTGCTCTGGATCAACCTCGATCGCGCGAAGTTCGACCGGGCGACCTCGGGCCCAACGCTGCGGCTGACCGGCGAAGGTATCGATCTCGACTTGCCGTTGCAGGGCGTCGCCGCCGCGGTCAAGGCGATGGACATGTGCAACGCCGACCTGCGCGGCTACTGGAATGCGGACGAGGCGGGGCGTGCCAGCATCGAGACGCGGCCGAAGCCGCTGAAGCCGATCGAGCGGCTGATCTCGCATGAGGACTATCCCGACCAAGCGATGAGCGAGGGCAAGGGCGGAACCACCCAGGTCGCGCTGCTCATCGACGAGAAGGACACGCTCCGGGATTGCCTGGTCGAAACGCATAGCGGAGTCGCGTCGATCGACGCGCAAACCTGCACGATCATCATGCAACGCGGCAAGTTCGCGAGCGCGCGCGACAAGGCCGGCAAGCCAGTCAAGTCGCTCGTCAGTCTTCGCTTCGGATGGCGGGTCGAATGACGACGTCCGCCTGACCGCCCGCCACTCACACCAGCGCCCGGTGCAACCACACCACGCGCCCCACCACGTCGATCGCCCGCGCCGGCACCACCTCGTCCGCGAAGGCGGGATTGTCGCTCACCACCTCCACCTCGCCGCCCATCGTCCGCAGCCTTTTGACCGCCACCAGCCCCTCGCGCCGGAAGACATAGATCGCCGGCCGCACGCCGATCGCCCGCCGCGCGCCGTCGACCAGGATCTCGTCCCCGTCGCATAAAGTCGGCTCCATCGACGCCCCCTCGACCCGGATCGTCGAGGCCATGTCCGCCCGCACCCCCAGCCGTCGCAGCAATGCCGGATCGAGCAGCAGCGTGCTCCGCCGCTCGCTCTCGACCAGCCGCCCCCGCCCCGCCGCCGCGCCCGCATCGACTCGCGCCACCGGCACCAGCCCTTCGGCCGCCGGCCCGCCCAGCACGGTGTCGCTGATGCCCAGATAGCGCGCCAGCTTGCGCCGGTCGCCCTCCGCCAGCAGCTTCGGGCTGCCGCGCGTCACGAATTGCTGGAGATAGGCCGCGTTGCGCCCGATCAGCCGCGACAGCGCCGCCAGCGACTCCCCCCGGACGGCAGCCGCGCGCTCCAGCGCCTCACGTTGCTCGATCGATTCCATGTCGCATCCATAGCCGTAGGATTTTTCCTAGACAAGTTGGAAATGAGAACATTTAATGAACATCCGAGTCGGAATCGGTGGGAAAGGAACGGGTGTGATCGATGGAAATTTTGAGCAAGGTGGAGCGGTATCTGCGCAAGCACGATATGCCCCAGACCAAATTCGGGCGGCTGGCGGTGCACGACCCGCGCCTGGTGGGCGACTTGCGCAATGGGCGCGAATTGCGGGCACGTACGCGGGCGCGGGTCGAGGCGTTCCTCGCCGCGCCGCCCCCGCCGGAGCAGCGGCCATGAGCCGGTGGGCGGACGCGGGCACGCAGCTCGAACGCGCCCTGCTGCGAGACGCCGCGGCGGAGGGGATCATGCTCACGACCCTCGCCACCGACGGGACGCAATGGGCGAGCGTGACCTTCACCGGCACGCGGCATCGGATCACGATCGCCGCGATCGGCTCGCCCCTGCTCGACCGCTGGCTGGCGGCGCTGCCTGACGCCGAGATCCAGCTGCGCGGACATCTCGTCGCGGACCTCGTGGTCGCGGGCGAGCGGCGCGGCGGCGAACGCGTCGAGATCGAGCTCGAGGCGCTGACGGTGGAGGACTGCTAGGCGCGGACCGCCAGCTTGCGCAGCGCGGCGAGCGCGCCCTCCAGCCCGGGCATGTCCGGAATGGGGGACGTCTCGGCCGCCGGCGCGAGAGCGGCTTCGGCCTGCGGCGCCTGGTTCTGCTCGCCGCGGCGGGCGATCCCGCGCTCGAGCCGGTTGAGCAGCGCGTGGACGCTCGCCTCGGTTTCGGGCGCGGCGAGGCTCTCGGGACGCGGCGCGGTCTCCGGCGCCGGCCGCATCGAGGGCGGCACGGCCGCTTCGGGCGGGGCGGCCGGGCGCGCGGGCGGGGTCAGTTCGAAGGTCTCGAACCGCTCGCCCTGGGCGAACACCGGCGGAGGCGCGCGGTGCAGCGGCTTGAGCGGCGGCGGCGGCGCCAGCGGATGCGCGGGAATCGCCTCGGGATCGAAGGCCGAGAGCGGCTGGTCGAGATCGGCGGGGAGCGGCTGCGGCTCGAGCGGCGGCGCTGAGCGCGCGACGATCGACGGGATCTCCGCCGCCGGCTCCACTTGCGGCTGGGGAATAGCGACGGCGGGAACCGTCTCGGCCGGCGGCGTCGATACGCCCATCGCGATCACCGGTTCGGGCGGCAGTTCGGGAAGATGAAGATCGCGGACATCGACGTCGACTTGTTCCACCTTCGCCTCCGTAACGGGGAAAATCCGCGCGTCGGTCAGCGGATCGTCCGATTCCGTTTCCACTTGTTCCACCTTGGCGTGGAACGGCATGCCGAGGTCGCGCGTGGCGAGCAGAGGGGGCCGCGGCGGCGCATCGGGATGCGCATCGGCGCGGCGCACGACGGGACGCCGCACGACCTCCTCTTCCGCCTCTCCTCGCGAGTCGCGCCAGACGAGCAGCGCCGAGAGCAGGAACCAGGCGATCAGCGCCCCGGCGCCGCCGGCGAACACGCCGACGCAGATGCGCGCGGTGATGCCCAGCGGCGGCTCGGCGGCAGGAACGAACGCGGCGATGCCGCTCGTCACCACGAAATTCTCGAGTAGCGGCGCTGGAATCGCCAGCGTCGCGAGCGCCACGAGCACGCCCGCCAGCCCCGCGCCGGCCAGCGCGAGGTTGGGACTCAGACGTTGAACGAGGGTGTACGCAACCATTTCCCAGACCGTCCGCGTGCTTCGATAAGCTTTTGGTAAACGGGTTCGTAGCGTGAAATGTTTGACGACCAGTTACGCTCTTTCTCGACAAATGTCCGCGCCCGTTCGCGCTGCGCGTCCCAGCCGGCGCGATTGTCGAACACCGCCGCCACCGCCTGGGCCAGCGCCGCGGGATCGTCGGGCGGGAACAGCGTGCCGGTATCGCCGTCGCGGATCAGTTCGCGGTGCCCGCCCACGTCCGACGCCGCGACCAGCCGCCGCTGCGCCATCGCTTCGAGCGGCTTCAGAGGCGTGACGAGGTCAGTCAGCCGCATGTGCTTGCGCGGATAGACCAGCAGGTCGATCAGCGAATAATAGCGCTCGACCTGCTCGTGCGGCACGCGCCCGACGAAGCGGATCGCGTCCACCGCGCTCGACGCCGCCGCCTGCGCCCGCAGCTTCTCCTCCATCGGCCCGCCGCCGACCATCAGCAGCCGCACCTTGGGCCTGAGCGAAACCAGCGCCGGCATCGCCGCGATCAGGTCGTCGAGCCCTTCATAATCGTAGAAGCTGCCGATGAAGCCGATCACCTCCGCATCGTCGAGCCCCAGTTCGGCCGACAATGTCGCGTCACGCGCGGGCGGCTCGCCGAACAGATGCAGGTCGACTCCGTTGGGCGAGATCATGATCTTGTCCGCATCCACGCCACGCGCGATCAGGTCGCGCTTCAGCCCCTCGCAGATCACCGCCACGGCATCGGCGCGCTGGCACGCCCAGGTCTCCAGCCCCCGCGTCGCGCGGTACTTGAGCGATCCCTCGCGCCCGGTCCCGTTGCCCACCGCGGCATCCTCCCAGAAGGCGCGAATTTCGTAGAGCAGCGGGATCCCGTGCTTCCTCGCCGCGCGCATCGCCGCCAGCGGATCGATCACCGGCGAATGCGCGTGGAGGATGTCAGGCTCGAAGCGCTGCACGACCTGGTCGATCCGCCGCGCGAACGCCGCGATCTCCGCCGCCTCGCCCATCACCGGCGGCAGGCGCCGCATCTGCCGGGTACGGTGGAAGTCGATTCCGTCGAGCGTCTCGAACGGTGCATCGCCGGTATGGTAGCGCGGCCCGGTCACCCCGGCGACCGTCCAGCCGCGCTCGATCTGCGCCTTGAGGATCGCGCGGGTGCGGAAGGTGTAGCCGCTGTGCAGCGGCAGCGAATGGTCGAGGACGTGCAGGATGCGCATGACGCAATGCCCTTGCCACGCCAGCACTTAACGCCGCGTCAACCGAGCCGGGCTAGGAAGACCCTCGGTTTCACGCGCGTAGAGGGACGGCAATGATCGACAGTCTGGTGCTCGCCCTCACCCATGGGCTGCTGCTGCTCACCGCGTGGCGCCTGATCAACAGCCCCGCGCTCGATGACGAGACTCCGCCGCCCGCCGACAATTCGGCTCCCAAGAACCGCTGGGGCCGCAAGCGTGCGTGATCTCGCCTTTATCGGGTTTCTCGCGGCGATCTTCGCGCTGGGATTCCGGCGCCCGTTCCTGTTCGTGCTGGCCTATGTCTATATCGATATCGTCTCGCCCCAGCGGATGAGCTATTTCCTGCTCAACGCCTTCCCGATCTCGGCGATGGCGGTGGGCTTCGCGGTGCTCGCCTGGCTCGCCCTCGACGACAAGAAGGATACGCGCTTCGCCCCGCGCCAGGGGCTGATGCTGGCGCTGCTCGCTTATTGCTTCTGGACCACGACCAAGGCCGATTTCCCGATCGACGCGGCGTTCAAATGGGACTGGGTATGGAAGGCGCTGGCGTTCGCGATCTTCCTCCCGCTCACCTTGCGCACCAAGCTGCGGATCGAGGCGCTGCTGCTGTTCATGCTGCTCTCGGTCGCCACGATCATCATCTCGGGCGGGGTCAAGACCGCGCTCGGCGGGGGCGGCTATGGCCAGCTCAAGCTGATCGTCGACAACAATTCCGGCCTGTTCGAGGGCAGCATCATCTCCGCCGTGGCGATCTGCATCATCCCGCTGATCCTGTGGTTCACCCGTTTCGGCACGATCTTCCCGCCCGACTGGCGCGTGAAGCTGTTCGGCTATGCGCTGATCTTCGCCTGCCTGCTGATGCCCGTGGGGACCGAGGCGCGCACCGGCCTGGTCTGCATCGCGCTGCTCGCGGTGCTGATGCTGCGCGACGTCAAGCGGCGCATGGTCTATGTCGGCGGCGCGGCGCTGCTCGGCCTCGCCGCCATCCCCTTCCTCCCCACCGCCTTCACCGAGCGCATGGGCACGATCCGCACCTACCAGGCCGACGCTTCGGCCTCGACCCGGATCGAGGTGTGGAAATGGACCTGGAACTACGTGAAGGACCACCCGCTCGGCGGCGGGTTCGAGGCGTATCGCCAGAACGAGATCAAGTACGACAAGATCTCCGTCGTCGGCGAAGGCGCCAACCTCACCGTCGTGCGCTCGCCCGAGGTCGACAAGGCGCGCGCCTATCACTCGGCCTTCTTCGAGATGCTGGGCGAGCAGGGCTGGCCCGGCTTCATCCTGTGGCTGATGATCCATCTCGGCGGCATCCTGCGTATGGAGGTGCTGCGCCGCCGCTACTGGAAGGCGGCCGAGCAGGCCCCGGACTATGTCTGGGTCTCGCCGCTCGCCACCGCGCTTCAGCACGCGCACATCATCTATCTTGTCGGCGCGCTGTTCGTCGGCATCGCGCTCAACCCGTTCGTCTACATGCTGGTCGGCGCCCAGATCGGGCTCGACACCTATCTCGCCCGCAAGCGCGCCGAGGAAGGGCTTCAGCCGATGCGCAAGCGGCGCGATTCGCCCGCGCCAGCCGCAACCTGATCGGCTAGAGGCGCTCCATGGCCGGCCTGTTCCTTGTCCGTAACGACGACCCCGCCTTTACCGACTCAGCGCTCGCCGCGGCGCGCGCCGCGTTCGCCGCGCAAGGCTTTCCCGCGCCTGCCGCGCACGCGCTCTCCGGCTGGCAGCTGCTTCACTTCCCCTATGTCCTTGGCGGACCCGATGCGCTGCTCGCGCGCGGCGACGATCTCGCCGCGGTCGCCGGCACCCTGGTCGCCGACGGCAAGCTCGGCCGCCCTGCGCTCGAGGCGCTGCTCGCGATGGACCCGCTCGCGCTCGACTGGGAGCGGCTCGGCGGCCAGTTCGTCGCGCTGGTCCGGCGCGGCGGGCGGAGCTTCCTGTTCGGCGACTATTTCTCGGCGTTCCAGCTGTTCCGCGACACCGGAGACCGGCTGTTCTCGACCTCGCTGCTCGCCGCCGCGCAGGCCTTGCCGAAGCTCAGCTTCGACCCGCAGGGCGTCTACGAGCTCGCCTTCAACGTCATGCCGCTCGGCGACGACACCGTGTTCGCCGAGCTCAAGACGCTGTCGCCCTTCCGCGTCGTCGAGCTGACCGGGCAAGGCGCAGTCCACCACCGCGTCGAAAAGCCGCTTCCCGCCGCGCCCTCGAAGCTCCCGCTCGCCGAGCAGATCGCGCGCCACCGCGCCCCGCTCGCCGCGATCGTGGGCGCACACACCGCGCAGTTCGGCGACCATGTCCGCAGCCCGCTCTCGGGCGGTCTCGATTCGCGCCTCGTCTTCGCCGCGCTGCGCGAGGCGGGCTGCGACCCCCAGCTCTATGTCTATGGCGTTCCCGGCGACGAGGACGTCGTGATCGCGCAGGCGATGGGTGAGGCGCTGGGGTTCGAGGTCGCGTGGACCGACAAGGAGGCCGCGGCGCCGCCGCCCGACGCCTTCCCCGCGCTGGTCGAGGGCAACTTCCACCAGTTCGATGGCCTGCCGACCTTCGGCAACATCTTCGACAACGGCTTGCACGGCACGACTCAGCTCGAGCGCCACGCCGGCGGCGCGCTGGTCGTCTCGGGCGGCGCCGGCGAGATCTACCGCAACTTCTTCTATCTGCCCGACCGCCGCTTCTCCGCGCGCGACGTCGCGCGGACCTTCTTCGCGCGCTTCGTCCCCGGGGACGCCACCGATCTCTTCGACCCGCGCGGCTTCCTCGACACGGTCGCGGCCAAGATCGCCATCGCGCTCGAGCCGCCCGCCGCCACCGGCCGGCTCGACCGCGCTCGGATCGAGCAAATCTATCCGCGCATCCGCTGCCGCGCGCTGTTCGGCCGCGAGATCAGCCTCGAGGGCCGCTACAGCCCCTATCTCATGCCCTTTCTCGACCATCGCGTGGTGGCGCAGGCGATGACGATCCCGCTCGCGCTCAAGCACGCCGGCCGGTTCGAGGCGGCGTTGCTCAACGCGATCGACCCTGCGCTCGCCGCCCAGCCTTCGGCCTATGGCCACGACTTCAGCGGCCCGCCCGGCCGCAAGCACCGCTTCGGCGAATGGTCGACGCGCATCCGCCCGGTGTGGCTGCGCGAGCAGACCTACGCGCTCCGCCGCCGCCTCGGCCCGATGGGCGACGAGCATGGCGGGATGCTCGAGCCCGAGTACATGAACCGCGTGATCGACCCCGATTTCCCGGCGATGCGCCGCTTTTTCCGGATCGAGAACATCACCGACAGCGGCCTGTGGCGCCGCGTCGCCAACCTCGAATATCTCGCGGCGAAGCTGGGCTCGAGGCTCGTATAGGAAGTTTGCTTCACGCGAAGGCGCGAAGACGCGAAGAAGAAGTAGTTCGCGCAGAGCCGCAGAGATGTTCGCCCCTGCGCGAAGCGCTCGCTCATCCCCGACGCTGTGGCAAGCGGTGCCAGTGAAGAAACGACAGCCGCTGACGCGGCAGAACCACATCTCTGAGCTCTCTGCGTCTCTGCGCGAACCATTCTTCTCTTCTTGTTCTTCTTCGCGCCTTCGCGCCTTCGCGTGAATCAAAACTTCTCTTGTTTCAGCCCACGCTAAGCCAGCGCTTTCCCGAACAGCGCCAGCAGCCGCCCCCAGGCCTTCTCCGCCTGCGCCTGATTGTAGGCGGGGCTGTCGGGCGGGCACCAGCCGTGCATCGCGCCGGCATAGACCTCGATCTCGGCCGGCAGCCCGGCATCGGCGAACGCCTTGCGCACCAGCTCCTTCTCGTTCGGGTTGCGCTGGTCGTCATTCTCGGCGACCGCGAACAGGAAGCTCGCCTTCATCTTCGGCACCAGCAGATGCGGGCTGTCGGGCTTGTCCGTCGCAAGCCCGCCGCCATGGAACGAGGCGCCCGCGCGGATCCGGCCGGACACCGCCGCCGCGGTCTGCATCACCATCGGCCCGCCCATGCAATAGCCGGTCGTGCCCATGCCGCGCCTGGTATTCACCTCGGGCTGCTTGTCGAGGAACGCCGCGAAGGCGGCCGCATCGCGCATCACCGCTTCGGGCGTCAGCAGCTTGCGCCATTCCATCAGCTTGGCCCGGACCTCAGGCTGGCCCCAGCTCTCGCCGTCCTTGACGATCGGCAGCGGCGCCGAGCGGTAGAATTGGTTGACCGTGAGCACCGCATAGCCCGATTGCGCCAGCCGCTCGGCCATCTTGCGGAAGCTCGGGCGCAGGCCGCCGATGTCGGGCCATACCAACACCGCCGGATGCTTGCCCTTGGCCGGCGCGACGAAATAGGCCTGGGCGGTGCCGTCGGGCGTGCGGATCGTGATGTCGCGATGCTTGAGCGTCTGGGCATTGGCCGGCGCCGGC
>NZ_JBCNMA010000020.1:0-45950 GCF_039595165.1 Sphingomonas sp. | reverse complement strand
TCTCGTCCTCGACCCGCCGCGAGATCGCGCGCCAGTTCAGCGTACCGTCCTGCACCATAGCGCCGATGTCAGTTGGCCAGGTCGGTTCGGCCCAGCCACAATGCGAAGTCGCGCAGCGCCGGATCGCCGGTCGTCGACGCGACGCCCGGCGGCACCGTCGCCGCCCGTACCAGCCGCCCGAGATAGAGCGGCCCGCCCGCCTTGGGTCCCGTGCCGGACAGCCCGCGCCCGCCGAACGGCTGCACACCCACCACCGCGCCGATGATGTTGCGGTTGATGTAGAGGTTGCCCGCCTCGACCCGCTCCGTCACATGCTCGATCGTCTCGTCGAGCCGCGTGTGCAGGCCGAAGGTCAGGCCATAGCCGGTGGCGTTGATCGCATCGATCACCCGGTCGAGATCGCGGCGCTTGTAGCGCACCACGTGCAGCACCGGCCCGAACACCTCGCGCTCGAGATCGGCGATGCTGTGCAGCTCGATGATCGTCGGCGGCACGAACGTGCCCTGCGCGGTCTCGCCCGCCAGCTCGATCTGCTCGACCGCCCGGCCCATGCCGCGCATCTTCTCGATATGGCCCTCGATATTGGCCTTGGCCTCGGCGGTGATCACCGGACCGATATCGGTGGCGAGGCTGTCGGTTCGCCCGATCGACAGCTCATGCAGCGCGCCCTTGAGCATGGCGAGGATGCGGTCCGCCACATCCTCCTGCAGGCACAGCACGCGCAGCGCCGAGCAGCGCTGCCCCGCGCTGTCGAAGGCCGAGGCGATCACGTCGCCCACCACCTGCTCGGCCAGCGCCGAACTGTCGACGATCATCGCGTTCTGCCCGCCGGTCTCGGCGATGAACGGCACCGGTGCCCCGTCCGCGGTGAGGCGCTTGGCGAGTTCCTTCTGAATGATCCGCGCGACCTCGGTCGAGCCGGTGAACATCACCGCCTGCGTCCCCGATGCCGACACCAGCGCCGCGCCGATCGCGCCGTCGCCCGGCACCAGCTGCAGCACGGAAGCGGGGATGCCGGCCTCATGCAGGATCGCGACACCCTGCGCGGCAATCAGCGGCGTCTCCTCGGCGGGCTTGGCGAGCACGGTGTTACCGGTGACCAATGCCGCCGCGATCTGGCCGGTGAAGATCGCCAGCGGAAAATTCCACGGGCTGATGCAAGTCACCGCGCCCAGCGGCTTGTGCGCCGCCCCCAGCATCGCGCGCGCCTGCGCCGCGTAATAGCGCAGGAAGTCGATCGCTTCGCGCACCTCGGAGATCGCATTGGGCGCAGACTTGCCCGCCTCGCGCATGATCAGGCCCATCAGCAGCTGCATCCGGTCCTGCATGATGTCCGCCGCGCGATCGAGGCACGCCGCGCGCTCGGCCGGCGGGATCGCAGCCCAGTCCGCCGCGGCCTCTTGTGCCGCCGCCACTGCGGCCTGCGCGGCGTCGGGAGTCACTTCGACCACCGTGCCGACCACGTCCTTGCCATCCGCCGGGTTGTACACCGGCCGCGAGGTGCCGAGCCGGTTCGCCGGCTCCGCCGCCCAGCCCATTTCCGCACTCGCCCGGAGCGCCTCGCTCAGCCCGGCCAGCACCGTCTCGCTCGACAGGTCCAGTCCGTCCGAGTTGCGCCGCGCGCCATAGAGATCGGCGGGCAAGGCGATCAGCGAGTGCTTGGCCCCGACCACGTCCATCGAGCGTACCTGCTCGACCGGATCGGCGACCAGTTCGGCCACCGACACCTCGGGATCGGCGATCCGATTTACGAAGGACGAGTTCGCCCCGTTCTCCAGCAGGCGCCGCACGAGATAGGCGAGCAATGTCTCGTGCGTCCCGACCGGCGCGTAGATGCGGCACGGGCGATTGAGCTTGGTCGCACCGACCACCTCGTCGTACAGGGGCTCGCCCATGCCGTGCAGGCACTGGAACTCGTAATCCCCGACCGTGAAATCCGGCCCTGCCATCTGGTAGATCGTCGCCAGCGACTGGGCGTTGTGAGTCGCGAATTGCGGAAACACCTTGTCGCGGTTCGCCAGCAGCTTTCGTGCACAGGCAATGTACGCAACGTCGGTGTAGATCTTGCGCGTATAGACCGGGAAGTCGGGCAGCCCGTCGACCTGCGCGCGCTTGATCTCGGCGTCCCAGTATGCGCCCTTGACCAGCCGCACCATGATCCGCCGCCCGGCGCGCGCGGCGAGATCGACGATCCAGTCGATCACGAAGGGGCAGCGCTTGCCATAAGCCTGCACCACGAAGCCGAGGCCATCCCAGCCCTTGAGATCGGGATCGAGGGCCAGGCTCTCGAGCAGGTCGAGCGACAGTTCGAGCCGGTCGGCCTCCTCGGCGTCGATGTTGAAGCCGATGTCATAGCCCTTCGCCAGCACCGCCAGCGCCTTCACCTTGGGCAAAAGCTCGCCCATCACGCGCCCCGCTTGCGCGCGGGCATAGCGCGGATGCAGCGCCGAGAGCTTGATCGAGATTCCAGGCCCGCCGACCACACCGCGCCCCGCCGACGCCTCGCCGATCGCGCGCACGGCATTCTCGTAATCGCGATAGTAGCGGCCGGCGTCGGCCATCGTCGTCGCCGCTTCGCCCAGCATGTCGTAACTGTACTGGAAGCCGTGCGCCTCCAGCGGGCGGGCGCGCTTAAGCGCCTCGGCGATCGTCTCGCCAGTCACGAACTGCTCGCCCATCATGCGCATCGCCATGTCGACGCCGCGGCGGATCACGGGCTCGCCGGCGCGCGCGATCAGCCGCGTCAGCGCCGCGCCGAGGCCCGCATCGTTGACGCTGCCGGTGAGCTTGCCCGTCACCACCAGCCCCCAGGTCGCGGCATTGACGAACAGCGAGCGCCCATCACCGACATGCGATTTCCAGTCGCCATCGGCGATCTTGTCGCGGATCAGCGCGTCGCGCGTGTCGTCGTCGGGGATGCGCAGCAGCGCCTCGGCGAGGCACATCAGCGCGACGCCCTCCTGGCTCGACAGCGCATATTCCTGGACCAGCCCCTCGACCCCGGTGCCCTTGTGCTTGGCGCGGAGCGCGGTGATCAGTGCGGCAGCGGTCGCCCGTGCCGCCTGGCGCGTGCCTTCGGGCAAGCTCGCTTGCTCGACCAGCGGAGGGAGGCACTCCGGCTCGGGCCGGCGATAGGCCGCGGTGATCGCGGCGCGAAGCGGGGTCTGCGGGCGGATCGGCGGCGCGAAATCGGCAAAGGGTGCGGTCATTTGGGGCCTCGGACGGGGTGATAGAGCCATCTTATCAGCTTTGCGTCTCGCGATTGGACTTATGCAGGGCCATTATCGTATCATCTTGCCTTCATTTTACGTCGCCTGAAGGCAAGTATGACTGACAAAGCCGCCGATCTGGACACCTTCGACCGAAAGATCATCGACGTGCTGCGCGCCGATGGCCGCATCGCCATCACCGATCTCGCCGCACGCGTCGGCCTGTCCAAGACGCCGTGCCAAGTGCGCGTGAAGCGGCTGATCGCAAACGGCACCATCCGCGGCTTCCGCGCGATCGTCGATCCGGCGCGGCTCGGCCTCGATCACATCGCCTTCGCCGAGGTGAAGCTCTCCGACACGCGCGAAGAGGCGCTCGACGCCTTTCGCCGCGCCGTGCTCAAGATCCCCGAGGTCGAGGAATGCCACATGATCGCGAGCAGCTTCGACTATCTGCTCAAGGTCCGCACCGCCGATATCCGCCGCTACCGCGAGGTGCTGGGCGAGCGCATCTCGAGCCTGCCGCACGTCGCCAGTACCTCGACCTTCGTGGCGATGGAGACGATCCGCGATTCGGGGATGGGCGGCACCTGAGGTGATCTAAGGGCATCGCGGCCCTATATGCCCCAGCGATGACGCCGACCGCCGCCTCTTCGCGCCCTTGGGCGCTGTGGACGACGCTGCTCGCAATGCTGCTGGCAGTGCAAGCGTCGGCCGGTGCGATCCGGCCGGCAGCGCTCGCCGATAGCGGTTTGATCGCAGCCAAGCTCACCCTGCCCGCCCCGCTCGCCGCGCAGCTTCGCGAGTCCGGGCAGGCACTCAAGGCGGCAGGGCAACGGCTCACCGCGCGGCCGCCTGACGGCCACGACGGCGCCACGCCACCGCTCCCGGTTCGCGCCCTCGCCTTTGCCGCTCCCACTGACGCGAACGAGCTGCTCCAAGCCGATCGGCCCAGTGCGCGCCATGGCGAGTCAGGTGCCAGCGCCTATTGCGCCCGCGCCCCGCCGCGCGTCGCCTGAGCGGCACGCCGCACAATTCACCGAAGACTGAAACCGCGCCGCCGCGAGCGGCCGCAGGCGCGTGCGCGCGCCAGACAAGGAACATCAGATGGAAGAACAGAATGGCGCCGACCTCGCGCGCCGCATCCGTATCGCCCAGCTTCTCGATCGCCACCCCAAGCTCGACCCGGCGGAGTCCGCCGAGGTCGTCGACTTCCTCAAGACGGGATCGATGATCGATATCGGCATGCTGCGCGGCGACCCAGCCTATCGCGCCAAGATCGAGGCAATCAAGGCCGCGAACCACAGCGAGTTCCGGGTCGGGCCGCTGCGCTCGATCCTGATCGGGCTGGCGATCGCCCTGCCCTTCCTGCTGCTCTGCTGGCTGATCGCCGACTGGGGCGCGTGAGGAAGCGGACCTCCACCGCACCCTAACGCGGTGGAGGTCCCGCTACTTCGCCGGCGGATCGATCCAGCCGGTGTCGCCCTTGAAGAAGTTGGAGAGCGTCCACTGCTCTGCCTCCGCGTCGCTCAACTGATGCGAGCGCGGATCGCGCGTGGCAGGCGACGCGCCCGGCCCGCGCGAGCGATATTCGGCGTAATAGGCAGTATCCAGCGTCTTCGACCGGTCTGGATACCATTCGCGCCAGCCGGCCGGCGCAATCGGCGCATCCATCTGCGTGCTGAGCCAGATCACCCGGGCATAAGGCCGCCACGCCCGACCCAGGAACACACCGTCGGGCGCCGCATATGAGGTCAGCCGGCAGTTGCTGAACACGAAGGCGCTGTCCTCGTCGGGGCTGTTGCGGCTCTGCGCGGTGTAGAAGATGTTCGAACGCTCCACCCCATGGAGCTGGCAGCGCTCGAAATAGGCGTTGGCGTTGCCGAACACGAAGTCGACATGCCCCTCGACATAGCAGTCGCGGAAGACGTGGCGGGCCTGCTTGCCCTCCGGCTTGACCAGATACAGCGTGTCCTGCGTGCTGAGGATGCGCACGCGGGTCAACACCGCGCGGTCACCCGAGATCGCGAGCGCGACTGCCTGCGAGTTCTTGCGCGACGGGTCGCTGCCCCAGTCGTTCGAGATGGTAAGGTTATCCGCACGGAAGCCATCGCCCGCGACATAGACGCTCGGCGTCTTGTAGGTGTTGCCCACCGTGATCGAGCTGTCGGCATAGACCAGCACCACCTCTTCGGGCTTGGCGCCGGTGCCGACGAGATGGACGTTCGCCTTCCCGATCCACAGCTTCTCGCGATAGGTGCCTGGCGCGATCCGCACCTCTCCGCCCGACGCGGGCAACGCCGCGATCGCCGCGCCGACGGTGCGATACCCCTTCCCGCGCGGGGCCACGTGAACGGTCTCGGCGAAGGCGAGCGACGAGTTGCCGACTAGCAGCAGCAGGGTGAGTAACAGCCGCGTCATGCCGGCGACCACGGCTTGCCGTTGATCGTCACGCGCGCGGCGGTGACCTGCGCGTTCACCAGCCGGTTGCCCTGCTTCACATTCTCGAACCGGCAATCCTCGATCCGGATCGCGTCGACCGGCAGTTCGGGATAGCTCTGAATGTCGAGTGCATAAAGGCTGCCCTTGCTGCGCACGTTGCGCATCGTCACGCCGCCGACGCGGCGAGGCAGCATGTCGCCCTTGGTGCCCTTCTTGCCGGATTCGCTGTAGAGCAGGCTGATCTCGAGCACGCCTTCGCCGACGCTGTCGACCTCGACGTCGCGGAACAGGATATTCTCGATATAGCCGCCGCGATACGAATTGCTCTTGAGCCGCAGCGCGCGCAGCAGGTCGGAGCCGCCCATCCGGCAATCGCGGATATAGACGTTGCGGATCCCGCCCGAAGCCTCGCTGCCTAGCGACACGCCGCCATGCCCGTCGCGCATCCGGCAATTGCGCACCACGATATTCTCGCTCGGCACGTTGATGCGGCGGCCGTCGAAATTGCGCCCGCTCTTGATCGCGATGCAGTCGTCGCCCGCGGTGAAGTCGCATTTCTCGATCAGCACGTCGCGGCACGATTCCGGATTGCAGCCGTCATTGTTCGGGCCGAGCGAGTTGATCGTCACCCCGCGCACGATGACGTTGGTGCACAGCACCGGATGCACGATCCACATCGGCGAGCCGAGAATCGTCGGGCCGTCGATCAGCACGTTGCGGCAGCGATAGGGCTGGATGAAGTTCGGCCGCAGATAGGCTCCGGCGCCCATGATCCGCTCGGATGCCGGGACACCGCGTTCCGCCATCTCGGCGAGGCGGCGTTGCGCTTCCTGACGGCCGGCGTTCATCGCGGCGTCGGTGCGCGAGATCCAGCCCCACCAGTTCTTCCATCCCGCCTGGCCGTCGAGCGTGCCGGGGCCGGTGATCGCGATGTCCTCCGCCCCGAACGCATAGATCAGCGGCGCGAAGTTCATGCACTCGACGCCCTCGAACCGGGTCAGCACCAGCGGGAGATAGTCCTTCGGATCGGTCGAGAAGCGCAGCGTCGCCCCGACGGCGACGTGCAGGTTGACGCGGCTGCGCAGACGAATGCCCTTCGTCGGCCACACGCCCGCGGGGATCACCACTCGCCCGCCACCCGCCGTGGCGCAAGCATCGATCGCCGCGCGGATCGCGTCGCTGGTCCCGGCCAAGCTTGCCGGGTCGGCGCCATAGCGGCGTATGTCGAAATCCGCCGCCGGGAAGCGCGGCGCGCGGATGCGCGCGAGGATCTCCTCGGCCGGCGCCCAGTCATCGTCCTGCGCGGCGTAGGCCACGGGGGCGGCCGCCACCAGCGCGCTGCCCGCGGCGCCGCGCATGAGACTGCGGCGCGTGACCCCTTCGCCCGAGATCGTTGATTGCCGATCCATCAGATAATCTCTCCCCAGCATCATGCCTTATCGGTTCGCCGACGAACCGCGTTCCGGTCGCGCTTTCTCGAGTGCCCGAGGCGCCGCCGGGCTAGCCTGACGACTCTCCTTTACCTCTCACCTTCCTGTCAATACATGTTATGTCTGAGTATAATGTTAGGAGGATGCGCATGACTGCCGCGGCGGAATCGATCGAGCTCGCGACGCAACCGGAGGGCGCCTCCGTCACGCGGCGGCATCTTCTCGGCCTCGGCGCTGGCGGAACGCTGCTTGCCGCCGCGCCCGCGATCGCCGCCGATACCCAGCCGCTCGCCCTGCTCGACTATGCGCGCTTCCGCCGGCATGTCGACCGCTTCAACGCGGAGGATCCCGAACGGCCGCTCAACCTCATTCCCAACAGCGCCGCCTGGGAGTGGATGACGCGCAACGTCCCGGCATTCGAATGCCCCGACCCGCAGGTCGAAGAGATCTACTGGTTCCGTTGGTGGAGCTATCGCAAGGCCCTGGTGCGGACGCCGGAGGGCGCGATCAGCGCCACCGAATTCTACGCCCGCGCCCCGGTGAGCAGCGCGGTCGGCCATCATGTGATGGAGGGCCGCTGGCTGCGCGACCGCAGCTGGGTCGACCATATCCTGAACTACTGGCTCAGCCCGGGTCCCGGCGGATCGCCACCCAAGGACCTGTTCCGGTACAGCGGCTGGACCATCTGGGCGGCGTATGAGCGCTGGCTGGTCACCGGCGACACGGCATGGCTGCGCGACATGTTCGAGGACTTCCAGACCTATTACCGCGGTTGGGAGCGCGAGCGGATGAATCCGGACGGCTCCTTCTGGCAATTCGACGTGCGCGACGCGATGGAGGAATCGATCAGCGGCTCGCGCACCCACCGCAACCTGCGCCCGCCGCTCAACAGTTACATGTACGGCAACGCGGTCGCGATAGCGCGGATCGCGCGCCTGCTCGGCCGCGAGGAGCTGGCGCGGAGCTATGACGCCAAGGCCGCAACGCTCAAGCATGTGGTGCAGGAGCGGCTGTGGGACACGCGCGCGCGCTTCTTCAAGGTGCGCTTCGTCCATCCCGGCCAGCCCGACGACGATACGCTATGCGACGCGCGCGAGCAGATCGGCTTCATTCCCTGGTATTTCGACTTGCCCGACGCTGGGCGCGGTTATGAGGCGGCTTGGGCAGAGCTCCGCGATCCACAGGGCTTCAACGCGCCCTTCGGCATAACCACCGCCGAGCGCCGGCATCCGCGCTTCCGTTATTTCGTGGCCGGCACCTGCGAGTGGAACGGACCGGTCTGGCCGTTCGCGACCTCGCAGACGCTGACCGCGCTCGGCAATGTCCTGTGCGGGCGAACCCAGTCGCAAGTCACCGTGCGCGACTATTTCGACGGCGTGCGAACTTACGCCCGATCGACCTACCGCGACGGCAAGCCCTACATCGGCGAGTATCTCGACGAGGCCACCGGCAAGTATCTGCACAAGGACCTCGAGCGCGGCCGCTACTATAATCACTCGACCTTCTGCGACCTGGTCATCAACGGGCTGGTCGGGCTGCGACCGCAGCCGGGCGACCGCATCGTCGTGCAGCCGTTGGTCCCGGCGGATACGTGGGATTGGTTCGCGCTCGACGGCGTCGCCTATCACGGGCGGATGCTGACGGTGCTGTGGGACCGCACCGGCAAGCGCTACGGTAAGGGCAAGGGCCTGGTCGTGATGGCCGACGGCAAGCCTGTCGCGCGCGCGCCGAAGCTCAAGCGCCTGACCGCCCCCCTCGCCTGAAGCCCTCGAACGCCAACGATCCGGCGCTGACGGTCAGCGCCGGATCGCGGCAAGCTATAGTGGATATTCCAACCGATGCGGTGCCCTGCTCGCCCCCTTTGAACGAGCAGGTCACCGCATCGGCCGGTCGCCGTCACATCTTCAGGCGCAGGCCCGCATAGAAACGGCGGCCGATCTGATCGTAGACATAGTAGTTGCCCGGGATGCCGGCGTAGGCAACGATCGGCTCCACATCCAGCAGGTTACGGACCCCGAAGAACAGCTGGTACTGGTCCCCGACCTTAAAGCGCATCTGCATGTTGGTGTAGAAGCGCGGCGGAATGCGGAACTCCTCCTTCGGGATGAAGCTGCCGTCGGCCAGCGGAAAGGTCTGGCGGAACGGCTGCTCGTGATAGTAGCGCGGGACATAGTTGCCGCTCAGCGTCAGGCCGAAGACATCGTCCTCATAGCTGATGCTGCCCGACCAGGGATCGTCCGGCGTTCCCATCTCGCTCTTGAGGTTGCGGCGTTTGGCCCCGGCGACCGGTGTCGAGTAGCTGCGCAGCAAGTGGCTGTACGAGGCCTGGAAGTTCAGCCGGCTGTTGGGTAGCCCGATTCCGCCGAGCCCAGTCGTGTAGGAGGCGGTGAAGTCCAGGCCCTCGATCAAGCGCTTGCCGGTACCGTTCTGCAGCTGGCTGCTATAGGTATCAATCGTGCCGACGCTGAACCCACCGACCGCTTCGGGGCGGCGCGTGAACAGCGCGCACCATTCGGGGCGGCGATCCACGTAGCAGAGGCCGCCCGCCACATCGACGCTGATCGTGCCGATGCCGCCGGAGATGTCGACCTTGTAGAAGTCGGCGGTGAGGATCAGGTTGCGCAACGCATTGATCGACCTCGGATTGATCACCGCGCCGAAGGTCAGCGTGTTCGAGAATTGCGGGCCCAGGTTCGGGTTGGGATCATTGATCGACCGGATCGAGTTGCCGCGATCCGCCGCGCTGAGCGTGAACGCACCATTGGGATTGGCCGCGGATATGTTGGCCCTGATATTCGTCATGACCAGGGGATCGGCCCGGCAACCTTCGCTCGCGGCAGTCGTCGAGACGAGCGTCACGCCGATGCACACGTCGCGCGTGCCGGCATCGAAAGTGGTCGTCTGGGGACGAGTCAGGTTGTCGATGGTTGGCGCCCGGATGGCATAGGACTTGGTGCCGCGGAAGCGGATGTCGTCGATCGGCGACCATTCGAAGCCGACGTTCCAGCCGTAATAGACGCGGTCGAGCTGCCGGTATTTCGACGCGCGCCCCGCCGCGCGGATCGTCAGGTTCTGGATGAACGGCGTGTTGTGGATCAGCGGGATCTGAACTTCGCCATAAGCTTCCTTGATCGTCGTCGAGCCATAGGCGTTGCCGCGCTGATCGAAGCCGTTGCGGCCCGCGACATGCAGCGGATCGTGAGTCGTGAGCTCGGTCTCGCGGCGATGTTCGACGCCGGCGACGGCCTCGACCGGACCGGCCGACCAGAGCTGGAACAGCGGGCCGCTGATATTGGCCTGGAAATCCGCCAGCGTCTGTTTGGTGTAGCGCGAGCCGGTCGCCTTGGTCCAATCGACGGCGGCCTGCGAGATGCCGCTGGTCCCGGCAAAGATGTTGATCGGGATACAGCCGGCTGCCCGCGCAGCCGCATCGGCGCAGATCGCCTCGGTGCGGTTGCCATTGCCGTTGACGTCGAAGATGTCCGGAATGACGTTGAGCGCCTGGGCGTAGCGATCGGCGTTCAGACCGTTCGGCCAGGTGTGATACTGCGTCGCCTCGCCGTACGAGTAATAGGCCTCGTACTTCCAGCCGCCGCCAAGATTGCCGTCGGCGCCGAAGGTCAGCTGGAACCCGTCGCGCTCCAGTTCCGAGACGTGGCCGCCCCATTCGAGCGCCCGGCGCTGGAAGGTGATGTCGCGCAGCCCGTCGCGCCAGGTGGCGTTGGTGGTGTCGGTCGCGCTGTTGTAGATCGCGTCGGGCACGAACGGGTTGCGCACGATGCTGACGACGCCCGTCGGCGAAACGACCCGGGTCTCGATGTTGTACGGCGCGCCCCCGGGGATGATGCTCTGGCCCGACGACGACTGATGCGCGAGCGGGCCGCCATAGCCACGCGTCTTCGAGCGGGCGTAGGTGCCTTGCGCGAACAGGTTGATGTTGTCGGTGATCTGATAGTTGATCCGCGCAGCCGTGTTGAGGCGCTCGAGCGGGCTGGCGATCGCGCCGTAGGGTGCACCATCGAAGAACTCGGAGGCGAGCGGCGCGCGCGCGGTGCCGTCGGGGGCGATGGTGAACGTGCCGCCGTTCCGGGTCACGAACAGGCCAGCCCCGGTGACCGGGTTGTTGTCCAGCGCGACCGGCACGAACAGGTTACGCACCGCCTGGAGATTGGCGTCGCTGCCGCCGCCGATGCGCTGCTGAACGCCGAGGCTGCTGAAGCTCCTGGCGGTGTAGTCGCGCGCCGCCGAGGAGAGGAACGCCTGGTCCGACCAGCCGACATAGAACATCGCGTTACCGCGATCGTTTGCGAAATTGCTGCCGACGGTCAGGTCTGCGGAATACTCCTGGTTGTCGCCGCGCGCCGAGATGCCCGCTTGGGCGTTCAACAGGACGCCTTCGAAGTTCTTCTTGTAGATGAAGTTGACCACGCCGATGATCGCGTCCGAGCCATAGACGGCGGAGGCGCCGCCGGTCAGGACCTCGACCCGGTCGACGAAGCCGGTCGGGATGAAGGCGAGCTCCTTGCTCACGCTGCGGCGGCCTTCGATCAGCGTCAGCGTGAGCGTGTCGCCGCCGTTGCGCAGGCCGACGGTGCTGCCGCCGAGGCCCTGACGGCTGCCGTTGCTGGTCGTGCGGCTGTTGCTGGGATTGCCGAAGGTCGGGTTGTTCTGAATCGCGTCGATGACGGTGATGTAGCCTTCGCGCTGGATCTGCTGGCTGTCGATCACCTGCACCGGGGCGGGCGCGGTCAGCGTCGGGCTGCGCAGACGGCTGCCAGTGACGATGACATCCTGCTCGGAGGCCTGCCCCGCGGGCGCCGGAGCCGCCTGCGGCGCCGCTGCTTCCTGATCGGCGGGCGCGGTCTGCGCAATCGCCGGCAACGGTAGGCTCATGATCAGCGCGATCCCCGCGCTCGTCACGAGGTAGCTCTCGCGTTTGCCCACTCATCCTCTCCCTGTCTACGGCCCTGTCGGCACGATTGAGGACGACTTACACGTGGGCAGCTAAGTTGTAAACTGGTATGACATAATTACTCTTACCAGATAGGCATCCATCTGAGAAAAAAAGACTTTTTCTCGAGCCACATCATGCTGACAAGACAGTCCGTCGCGACGACTCATTACAAGCGCGAGTCCATGCGCCGGCGCTTCCGCCTCGACACGCGCTGCGAAGGCACGTTACCAGGCTTTTTATTTCGAAATCGCAACGGTTTGAGAGGGAGTCGCCATGAGTCGCGCGAGGAGACAAAATTTGTCAAACAAGTTCTGTCCAACGATTGATTCGGTACACGGACATGTCCGCTACCTCTTCAAAACGGGAGGGAAACGCGGTAATTTGCCCTGTATGCACAGCACGTCAGCGCCTGATAACAACGGCTATACAACCGCCAGCGCAGATCTCGGCCCGCGCGGCACGACCCTCGCGGACAAGGTATATGAGCAGCTCTTCGGCTGGATCTCGAATGGCCAATATGCGCGCCAGTCGAAGCTGCCGAGCGAGAACGAGCTCGCCAGGTCATTCGAAGTCTCGCGCCCGGTCATCCGCGATGCGCTCAAGCGATTGCGCGACGACGGCGTGATCTATTCGCGCCAGGGCGCCGGAAGCTTCGTGCTCGGCCCCGAGACCGGCGAGGCGATCGATGACGGCATCCATGCCGGCCCGCTGTTCACCCCCGCCCAGACCGTCGCGGACATCCAGCGCTGCTTCGAATTCCGCGAGACCATCGAAGGGAGGACCGCCGCGCTGGCCGCGCTGCGGCGCAACGACGCGATTCTCGACGAGCTCGCCGCCATCCTCGATCGGCTCGAGCGCGCGACGGCGGATCATGTCCACCGCGACGACATCGATCTCGAGTTCCATCTGACCATCGCCAAGGCGGCGAACAACCACTATTTCTCGAGCGTCTTGTCCGCATTGCGCGACCAGATCACGGTCGGCATGAAGCTGCATGGCATGGCGCTGCTCAAGCCCAGCGGTCGGCTGGAGGAATCGACCGAGGAACATGGCGAAATCCTCGACGCGATCCGCGCCGGCGATGCCGAGCGCGCGAGCGACGCAATGCGGGCGCATGTCCGCAACTCGCGCGATCGCCTGTTCGGCGGCGGCTTGATCGACCTCAGCCTTTGATCGGGGCGCTGCGCTACAGCGCGGCGTGATAGATGGCGGCGATGTCGCGTTCGGTCATCGGACGCGGGTTGTTGTCGAGCAGCCGGCGGATGCCCGCAGCCTCCGCGGCCATCGCTTCGACATGCCCGGCTTCGATGCCGTGCGCCGCCAGCCGCATTGCGATTCCGAGATTGGCGCAGAAGGTGCTCGCGACCGCGCAGATCGCCTCCCCCTCCGCTTCGCCCAGGCCGAGCAGCCCAACGATCTCATGCGTGCGCTCGCGCACCACCGGCGCGTTATAGGCGAGCATGTGCGGGAACATGATCGCATTCGCCCGGCCATGCCCGACGCCGTGCTGCGTACTGAGCGGATAGGCGATCGCGTGCCCGCCGGCCGTGTTGACCGGCCCCAGGCAATATCCGCCATAGAGCGCCGCGAGCGCCATGCCGGCGCGCGCCTCCAGGTCGTCGCCCTGCTCGACCGCGCGGCGCAGATAGCGACCGATCAGCCTGATGCCTTCGCGCGCGTAGAGATCGATCGCGGGATGGGCGCGGACGTTGGTGAAAGCCTCGACGCAATGCGCGAGCGCGTCGATGCCGGTCTCGGCGGTGACCAGCGGCGGTACCGTCACCGCGAGCTGCGGATCGATCACCGCAAGGTCCGCCATCATGTGCCCGCTCTCGATCGCGAGCTTGGCGCCGGTCGCGTCGTCGGTGAGCAGCGCGCGCGGCCCCGCTTCGCTGCCGGTGCCCGCGGTTGTGGGCACCTGCGCCAGCGCAACGCGGCGTGGGGGCGCCTTGCCCGCGCCGACGATCGCTTCTACCGCCGTCGTACGGCCCAGCAGGACGGCGACCAGCTTGGCCAGGTCCATCACACTGCCCCCGCCAAAGCCGATGATCAGCTCGGGTTGATAATCGTCGGCAAACGCGCGCGCGGTTGCCAGCAACGCCAGACCGGGCTCGTTCACCACCTTGTCGAAGATCGCGACATCGCCGGGCAGCGCCATGTCCGCCACGCGATCGCGAATGACCGGCGCGGCGATGACCAAGGTGCGCGTGATCGAACGCGCCGCGGCGAAGGCACCGACGCGCGCGATCGTCCCCGTGCCGAACTGCAGTTGCGGCGGCCGTTCCAGAACGATCGTGCGGTCGAGGTCGATTGCCGTCACTGGGTGTTTTCCGGCGGCGTCCCGCCCGACTTGAACTCGTGGCCCGGCAGCACGCCGTTCACGAAGGTCACGTCGCTCAGCAGCTTGCCATCGGCGGACCAGGTCCGCGCGCGGCCGTCGGCCATCACTCCGTTCCAGCCCGAGACGCTGCGCAGCTTGCCGTTGGACCACCAGCGCGTCCACACGAAGCGCCCGTCGGGCTGATGCTCGCGCTGCGAGATCAACCGTCCCTCCGCGTCATATTCCTTCTCCAGCCCGATCTTGCGGCCGAGCTTGTAGCGCACCTCCCATTGCGGGCGACCGTCGGGATAGAGCCAGCGCTGCGGCCCGTCGAACACGATCGCGCCGTTGCTGCCGCGCCCGGCCGACCAGCTCCCGCGCAGCTTGCCGTCGGGGTAGCGCTCCTCGTGCGTGGTCACCCCGCTCACCGCGGTCACGTCGTTGAGCTCGAGAACGGCGTTGTCGGGCATGCTCGCCGGCGCGTCGATCCACGCCTCGTTGAAGGCGAGCGCGGCCGACGGCTTGCTGACCGAGGTGACGACATGGATCACTCCGTCCGGGCCCTGCGCAGCGCCCGAATAGCCGAGCGTGCCGCCTTCCATCTCCTCCGCGCGGCTCGGCTTTTCCGAACGCCCGGTTCCAGGCAGGGGCTTGAACTTCCATGTGGCGCCCTCATCCGAGGAGATCGCGACATAGGAGCCGCGCTCGGGCACGGGCTTGGCGAGCGGCTTGGTGCGGACATAGTCGCCGATCATCATCAGCCGCCCGCTCTGCAGGCGCAGGATGGTCGGGCGCTGCGCCGAACCCAGCGAGGAAAAGGGCAGCTTGGACTTGGTGTAGGTCTTGCCCCCGTCGGTCGAGGTCGACAGCGGCATCATGTCGTCGATATGCGTGCCCTTGCCGCCAAAGCCGAGGATGCGCCCATCCTTGGCCTCGACGAACACGGTATGGCGGCCGAAGCTGCGCCCACCGGTGTCATACCACGTCTTGCCGTCGTCGTCGCTCGCCCACAGCAACGACTGCCCGTCATTGTAGTTCTTGTCATTGGGATCGGTGCCGCCGTCGCTCGACAGCAGCAGGCGGCCGGACTTGTCGCGGAACGCGCTGTTGATCGGCTGGCGATTGTGCGCACCAACCTTGCCCACGACCTTGGCATAGCTGATCGGCGACCAGGTCGCCCCGTTGTCAGCGGTCGTCATCTGCTGGAACGGGAAGCCCTTCGGCCCCCATTCCACGCCGCCCGAATAGGGCGTGCCCCAGAAGAAGCGCGCGAGATTGCCGTCGCGCATCAGCAGCGGCGCGTGCTCGTTGACGCCGACGATATCGACGAAGGGCGACGGCGGATCCCACTGGTCCGAGCCGTGGCGCAGGCGCGTGCCGATGATCATGGTGCCCGCCTCATATTCGCGATAGCTGGAATAGATCGCGATCAGCACGTCGCCGTTGGGCATCACGGTGAGCGCTGGGCTGTGATGGTGATTGCGATACCAGGCGTCCCACCCGGTCTTGTCGATCGTCACGCCGCCGGTGAAATCGGGCGGCGACGGCAGATAGGCGCGGCGGCGGAAATAGGGCTTCTTGGGATCCGGCCCCATCGCCGCGGTCGCCAGATCCTGGCGCACCCCCATCGCGTTGAGCGGCGGGGTGACGACCAGCGGCGCGGTCGCCGGCGCGGGCCCTTCGACGAGCCGCAGCCCGATCGCGTGGAAGCCGCCGGCACCTTCCGCGCCCTTGTACGGCGCGAAGCTCGGCGGGAAGGCCAGCCGCGCTTCGGGCCGGGCATAGTCGATCTCGATCTGCACATCGCTCTTGGCGCGGCCCGGGTTGAAGCCCATCCGCCCGCCGCGCACGACGCGCAACTGGCCCGACGCAGCGCCGGTCGGATCGGTCTGTGGCGCCAGCGGATAGGGTGCGAACAGGTCGGCGGTCCATTCGGTCGGGCCGTCGCCCAGCCCCTTGATCGCCGCGTAGCGCGCCGGCTCCTTCTTCGCGAGCCGTGCGACATATTCCCATTCCGCCTCGGTCGGCAGGCGATAGGTCTTGCCGGTCAGCTTGGACAGCCAGGCGGCGTAGGCCGTCGCGTCGTCCCAGCTGATCCCGGCGACATAGGGCGCATGATCGGTCGTCACCGGCGTGTCGGGGCGGAAGCGGCGCCACTCCTCGATCGTCACCTCATGCGCGGCGATCTTGAACGCACGCGAGATGGTGACCCGGTGCGCCGGCTTCTCGTTGAACCAGTCGCGCGACATCGTGTCGTCCGCGCCCATGACGAAGGTGCCGGCGGGTATCTCGACCATCGCCGACTCGCCTTGCTGCGCGGCAAGCGGCGAACTCATCGCGCAGAACGCGACCCCGGCGAGCAACGAACGGATCATGCGGATACCTTTTCCTGTGAATCGAATGAATCGGGCAGCACCTCGGCCATCGCCGCGCGCAGGATCTCCGCGTCGAGCGGATCTATCGGCAGCCACGGCGGGCGGACGGCCGCCCAGCCGGGGTGTCCGGTACGCTGCGCATGCGCTGCCTTGAGTGCGGCGATCTGCGGCCAGCGCTGGAACAATGTGCGCGCCGCAGCGATGCGCTCCTCGAGATCGCGCGTGGCGTCGGGCGCGGCGCCTGCCGCGATTGCGCGCGCCAGCTCGGCGAGCCAGGGCGCGATCAGATTGGAGGTCGCGGTGATGCACCCCGCCCCCCCTGCGCGCTGCAGCGGCCCCAACAGATGGTCGGCTCCGGCGAACACCGCAAGCGCCGGGAACGCCGCGACCAGCCCGCGCATATGATCTAGGTCACCGCTCGAATCCTTGATGCCGATCACGACCCCCGGATGGCCCGCCAGCAACCGTGCGATCAGCCCGTGCGTGATCGGCACCCCGCTCATCTGCGGGATGTGGTAGAGCATCACGCGCAGCCCCGGCGCCGCAACGGCGTCGAGCACGCGCGCATAATGGGCATAGAGCCCGTCCTCGCTCGGCGAGGGATGGTAGAAGGGCGGCAGCAGCAGCACGGTGCGCACGCCACAGTCGTAAGCATGACGCGTGAGCTCGATCGTCTCGGGCGCCGAGCAGACTCCGGTGCCCGGGACGAGCCGCGCCGGGTCGACGCCGGTATCGACCACCGCTTCCAGCACCGCTTTGCGCTCCCCGAGCGACAGGCTGTTCGCCTCGCCCGTGGTGCCGAGCAGCGCGACCCCGTCGCAGCCCGCTGCGATCAGGTCGCGCGCATGCGCCGCGGTGCGCGCGAGATCGACCGCGCCGCCGGCGTCGAATGCGGTAAACGATGCGCTGAACACGCCGCGGATCGGCAGTGGGCTGGTCATGCCGCCAGCTCCGCTGCGGCCACCGGCCGCGGCGCATCGGCGAGGCGCCTGGCATAGGCGAGCGCGGCCATCATGTTGGCGTGCGAGGCGCGACCCGTCCCCGCGATGTCGAACGCGGTGCCGTGGTCGACCGAGCTGCGGTCGATCGGCAGCCCCAGCGACACGTTCACCGTGGTGTCGAACGCGATCAGCTTGGTCGGGATGTGCCCTTGGTCGTGATATTGCGCGACCACTAGGTCGAACTCGCCCTGCGATGCGCGGTAGAATACGGTATCCGGGGAGATCGGGCCGTGCGCGTCGATGCCCTGCGCGCGCGCTTCCGCCACCGCGGGGGCGATGCAACGATCGTCCTCGTCGCCGAACAGACCGTGCTCGCCGCAATGCGGGTTGAGCCCGGCCACGGCGATCCGCGGCTGGGCGATGCCGATCCGCCGCAGATGCGCGGCGCCCGCCGCGATCGTCGCCAACACACGCGCCGGCTCGATCCGGCGGATCGCATCGGCCAGCGAGACGTGCGTGGAGACGTGGATCGTCGAGAGCTTTTCCGACGCGAGCAGCATGAACGATGCCGCTGATCCGGTGAGATGCGCGAGCAGTCCCGTATGGCCGTCGAACGCGTGACCCGCCAGGTTCATCGCCTCCTTGTTGATCGGCGCGGTGCAGATGCAGCCGCCCTCGTCGGTGACGATCTCCACCGCGCGCACGATCGCGCGATACGCGGCGTCGCCCGCCGCCGGATCGATCCTGCCGGTAGTGATCGGGGAAGGCAGCGGGATATCGTCGAGCCGCACGGTGCCGGCGCGGCTCTCGTCGCCGAAGCGCAGCGGCGTCCTCGTCAGTGACGCCGCCCGCTCGAGCGTCTCGCGCGGCCCCACCACACGGACGACGCGACGCGCGTCCTCCCCTAGATCCGCCAACGCCTGGCAGGTGATCTCCGGACCGACGCCGGCCGGGTCACCGACGGTGATGACGATTTGTCCGGGCTGCACGATCCTCATCCCCATGTCGCTTGGCTTCGCCGCTCCGGGCAGCCTTCAATACCCATATCGCGCGCTGTCGAGCCTGTCATCCTGTAAATTCACTTGTAAGTCGGCATAGCGCATCTATGCTTCATGCGCTGGCTTGATCATCGCATTTGCGTGCATAGCAGCCAGTTGTCGCCGTCATGATACCAGTTTACATGTCGGCAAACGAGCGATCGACGGCAAGTGTCGCGACGATGTGGAGAGGTGCCCAGCCGCGTGACGACCCCGATCCTAATTATCGCCGACGACCTCACCGGAGCGCTCGATAGTGCGGCACCGTTCGCTTCCCGTGGCCTGCACGTCCGCGTCGCACTCGGGCTGGACTCGATCAGCGAGGCGGTTGCCGCCGCGCCGGATGTCCTCGCGATCGACACCGGCAGCCGTCCGCTCTCCGCGCCTCTCGCCGCGGAGCGAGTGGAGGCAGCCTGGGCTGGCGCGAAGCTGCTGGCCCCACGCGTGGTCATGAAGAAGATCGACAGCCGGTTGAAGGGCCAGGTCGCCGCGGAAACCGCCGCGCTGCTCGCCGCTTCGGGCCGCAGCGGCGCCATCGCCTGCCCCGCCGTGCCCGAGCAGGGGCGGAGGGCGATCGGGGGCTGGCTCACCGGACGCGGCGTCGACGTGCCGATCGCCGTGGCCGATCATTTCGACAGCTTGCCGTGCGAATGCCCCGATGCCGTGGACGACGCCGATCTCGCGGCGATCGCACGCGCAATCCTGGACGCGCCCGATCGCATCCTCGCGGTCGGCGCACGCGGCCTGGCGAGCGCGCTGGCCGAGCTCGTTGCCGGTCCACCGAGGGATACCGGCGTTCCGGCGCCCGCTCTGCCGATGATCATCGCAGTCGGCTCGACCGATCCGATCACCGGCGCGCAGATCGAACGGCTCCGCCTCGATTGCCCGCAGGTCGAGGAACGGGCGGAATCCTCCCCCTTCTCCATCCGCCTCGTGCTGAAAGAATCCGGAGGCCCCGATTACGACGGGATGACGGCCACCACGCAATTCGGGCGAGAGGCGGCCGCACTGATGCGCGCCACCTCGGCGAGGACCCTCCTCTGCTCGGGCGGCGCCACCGCGGCGGCGGTGATGGACGCACTCGGCGCGCGGCAGCTTGTCCTCGAACATGAGCTCGACCCGGGTGTCCCAGTGGCACGGATCGAGGGCATGGGCGGCATCCGCCTCATCACCAAGTCGGGCGGGTTCGGCGATCCCGGCGTGCTCAGCCGGATCGCGCGCCGTGCCATCGCCGGCGTTCAGGAGGTCGCCGCATGAGCACCGCCGCCGATCGCCCCGCCGAGCCCGCGGCCGCCGACCTGCCCCAGGGCCTTCCCCGCGGTATCCGCGCGCATCTTCAGGGGTTCGGCCCGGGGCTGGTGCTGGCCATGACCTTCCTCGGCACGGGCGACCTGATCAGCTCCAGCGTATCCGGCGCGAACTACGGCTACGCGCTGATGTGGACGCTGATCGTCGCTCTCGGCGCGCGCTATTTCATGATTTCGGCGATCGCCAAGTACAAGCTGCAGAACCGCTTCGGCGACCGCTCGCTGATGGCCGGCTATCGCCGCGTGTGGAAGGGCTTTCCGATCTTCTTCGCGGTGATGATGCTGATCTACGGCATGATCGTCCAGTCGGCCTTCCTGCGCGCGGGGACGGTCGGCCTATACGAGCTGTTCGGCCGACGCGGCGGCGAATGGGGGCATTTCTGGTGGGGCATCCCCGTCGTCATCGGCACCGCCTTCGCCCTCACCCGCGGCAGCGCCTTCCGCATCCTCGAATGGAGCGCGCGCGTCGCCTCGATCGTGATCATCGGATCGTTCGTCTTCGCGCTCGTCCGCATCGGCCATGTCGACTGGGTGGCGCTGTTCAAGGGCCTCACCTTCGACGTGCCGCCCGACAACGGCCCGTTCGACGCGTTGTTCATCGCGGTCGCGACGATCGGCACAATCGGCGGCTCGGCGGCGAACCTGCTCTACCCCTATTTCATGGCCGAACGCGGCTGGAACGAGCCCAGGCACCGCGCCCTGCAGCAGTTCGACCTGGCGTCGGGCATGGTACCGCTGCTGCTTATCAACCTGCTGATCTGGATCGTCGCGGCCGAGACGCTGCGCGGGACCGGCATCACCGTCTCGAACGAGGAGGGGCTGGCGCGGATGATGACGCTGGCGGTGGGTCCCTTGGGGCCGACGCTGCTATGGATCGCCTTCGCGCTCAAGGCGGTCACCAGCTTCCCGGCACAGGCGCATGGCTTCGCCCGGCTGATGTTCGACGGGCTGCATCTCGGCACGCGGCGCGGCGAGCGGTTCAAGGAGATCGGCGACGATCCGTGGTTCAATCGCGCGATGGTGGCGTTCTTCATCCTCGTGCCGCTGGTGATCACCTTCCCCGGCGCACCCGACCTCGTCCATATCAGCGTGTTCGGCACCAGCGTCGTGACCGCACTCACGCTGCCGCCGATCCTGCTCGGCATCCTGCTGCTCACCTCGAGCAGGCGCTTCATGCTCGATGCGCATGTCAATCGCTGGTGGCAGACGGCGATCCTGATGATCATCGCCGTGATCGGCATCTGGTCGCTCTACGCGATCGTCACCAATCTCGGCAGCGCGATCGCAAGGGTGCTCTGAATGGCAGAGGATGGTAGCCGAGGAGGGACTTGAACCCCCGACACGCGGATTATGATTCCGCTGCTCTAACCAACTGAGCTACTCGGCCATACCAAGGGAGCCCTTTCGGGCGAGCGGCGCACATAAGTGCGCTTTGAAAGCGGGTCAAGCAAACATGTGCCGCGACAGCGGCTCCCACGGTCCGCCGCGATACCACCATGCCGCAAGCCCCGCGATCTCCACCTCGCGCGGGCGAAACTCCTTGGCCAGCGCCGCCATCAGCAGCTTGGCCATCGACGGCGCGACCTTGTTCTGGATCGTCACGTGCGGCCGCCAGCCGCCGGCATCCTGCGGCATCAGCAGGCCCGAAAACGCCTCGCACAGATCGCGTCGGATCGCCGTGAGTCCAGGCGATTCGATCTTCACCGCCACTCCGCGCCCGAGCGACATCAGCCCGGCGGCCTTCGCCACCGGCGCGCGCACGCCGCGGGTCGCCTGCGTCAGCCGGTGCTTGAGTTCGTCTTCCACCGACGGCGGCAGATGGTGGAACAGCGTGAGATGCGCGGACAGCGCATTGCGTTCAGGCGGATAATGCTCGCGCCGCAGCCCATCAAGCACTGCCTGGTCCGGGCGGCCCAGCACCGCTGTGACGATGATCGGCGAGGTCAAATCTCGACCTGGCTCCCCAGCTCGACGACGCGGTTGGTGGGCAGGCGGAAGAACTCCATCGCGCTTTCGGCGTTGCGCAGCATCCACGCGAACAGCTTCTCGCGCCAAATCCGCATCCCCGGCCGCTCCGAGGGCAGCAGCGTCTGGCGCGACAGGAAGAAGCTCGTGTCCATCATGTTGAAAACGCCGCCGCAATTGCCTCCGCACGCGCCGATCGCCTTGAGCGCCCCAGGCACATCGGCTTCCTGCATGAAGCCGTAATAGAGCAGCATACGGTGAAAGCCCTGCCCGAGATCGTCGACCTTGGCGCGATCGGTTTCGGCGACGAAGGGCTGGTCGGCGATCTTCACCGTCAGCAGGATCACCCGCTCGTGCAGCACCTTGTTGTGCTTGAGGTTGTGCAGCAGCGCGTGCGGCACGCCCTCGGGCGTCGAGGTCATGAACACCGCGGTCCCCGGCACGCGCGTCGCGGAGCCCGCGGCGGACTGGATGAACACCTTGATCGGCATCGCCCCCTCGCGCATCCGCTCGACCATCAGGCGGCGGCCCTTGGCCCAAGTGGTGAGCAGCGTGAAGATCACGATGCCCGCCAGCAGCGGGAACCAGCCGCCGTCGGGCACCTTGGTCAGGTTCGCCGCGAAATAGGCGAGGTCGACGAGGAAGAAGAGCGCGAGCAGCGGGATCGCGTAGCGCTTCTTCCACTTCCACAGCGTGAACAGCAGCACCGCGAGCAGGCAGTTGTCGATCAGCATCGCGCCGGTCACGGCGATGCCATAGGCCGCGGTCAAGTTGGACGAGGTCTGGAAGGTCAGCACGAGCAGGATGATCGCGACCATCAGCGCCCAGTTGATCAGCGGAATATAGATCTGCCCCGCGGTCGACGCGCTGGTGTGCGAGATGCGCAGCCGCGGGATGAAGCCGAGCTGGATGCCTTGCTGAGTCACCGAGAAGGCGCCGGTGATCACTGCCTGCGACGCGATGATCGCGGCGGCGGTCGCGATGCCGACCAGCGGCAGCCGCAGATATTCGGGCGCCAGCAGGTAGAACGGGTTCTGCAGCGCGGTCGCGTCGCGCATCAGCAGCGCGCCCTGCCCCAGATAGTTGCACATCAAAGCGGGCAGCACGAACCACAGCCACGAGAAGCGGATCGGCTTGCGCCCGAAATGGCCCATATCGGCATAGAGGGCCTCGGCGCCGGTGACCGCCAGCACGACCGAGCCGAGCGCAAGGAACGCCGCAAAGGGATCGACCACGAAGAAATTCGCCGCATAGGTCGGCAGGAACGCCCACAATACCTGAGGCGTCTGCGCCGCGCTGATCACGCCCAGGGTCGCGATCGTCGCGAAATAGGCGAGCATGATCGGCCCGAACATTGCGCCGACGCGCGCCGTGCCGGTGCGCTGGATCGAGAAGAGGAAGACCAGGATCGTGATCGCGATCGGCAGCACCCAACCGGCAAAGCCCGGCGCGGCGACCGCGAGCCCCTCGACCGCGGACAGCACCGACACCGCCGGGGTGATCATCGAGTCGCCATAGAAGAGTGCGGTGGCGAACACGCCGAGCAGCACGATGCCCGCGGTCCAGCGCTTCTGTCCGCTGGTGCGGTTGATCAGCGCGAGCAGCGCCAGGCTGCCGCCCTCGCCCTTGTTATCCGCGCGCATGATCAGCGTGACGTATTTCAGCGTCACCACGATCATCATCGACCAGAACATCAGGCTGATCACGCCGAGGATGTGGAGTTGGTCGAGCGGCAGCCGGTGCTCGGGATGATGCGCGGCGCTGAACGTCTCGCGGAAGGCGTAGAGCGGGCTGGTGCCGATGTCGCCGAACACGATCCCGATCGCACCGATCGCAAGCTTCCACAATGCGGCCTCGCGGCCATGCGGATGATGCGGATCGATGGGTTGGGAGGTCGAGTCGGTCGCCGGCTCGGGGCTTCCGTTGGTCTCGCTCACGGGAAAACTTTGCGAACCGTGGCGAGCAATGCAGTGGTCATGGAGACCGGCTACCTGTCCGTTGAAACGGCGGCGCAGTTAGCACGTGCAACAATAGGGTGCAATTGTGGCCTGATTCATCGTCCCGCAGCGGGAAACAGCGCGTCGGCCTCGCTTCGCGTCGGCACCGCGCGCAGCACGAAGCTCGAGCTGATCTTCACCACGCCGGGGAGCCGCCCCATCTCCTCGCGGTGCAGGCGCTCATAGTCGTCGAGGTCGCGGCACAGGATCTTCAAACGATAGTCGTAGCCGCCCGAGACCAGCGCGCATTCGACGATCCCGTCGATCTGCGCCACCGCCGCCTCGAACCGCGCGAGATCCTCGCCCACCTCGGTACCGAGCGTGATGTCGACCATTGCCGTGACGCTATAGCCGAGCCGGCGTAGTCCCAGCCGCGCGCCATAGCCGAGGATATGGCCCGACGCCTCCAGCGCCTGGATCCGCCGCGTGCAGGCCGATTGCGACAGCCCCACCTCGGTCGCGATGTGACTGACCGGCGCGCGCGCGTTGCGTGAAAGCTGCTTTAGGATCGCTTCGTCGATTCGGTCCATTACGCATGAAATTCCGGCTGGTGGTCGTTGGGCAGCATATTCATGCGGACCTCACACTCCAAGCGCATAAGTTTGCAGAGATTCGCGGCCACATCCTGCGTTACGTTGCGCGCAACTAGAATAGCTGGAGAGTTGCGATGCGCGTCGGTGTGCCGAAGGAAATCAAGAATCACGAATATCGCGTCGGCCTGACGCCGCCGCTGGTCGCCGAGCTCACCGCCGCGGGCCATGAGGTCGTGGTCGAGACCAAGGCCGGTATGGGCATCGACTTCGAGGACAGCGACTATGTCGAAGCGGGCGCGCGGATCCTGCCCGACGCAGCATCGGTCTTCGCCCAGTCGGACATGATCGTGAAGGTCAAGGAGCCGCAGCCGCAGGAAGTGGCGATGCTCGAGCCGCGCCACACGCTGTTCACCTATCTCCACCTCGCCCCCGACCCCGCGCAAGCCCGGGGCCTGATCGAGTCGGGCGCGACCTGCATCGCCTATGAGACGGTCACCGCCAACGATCGCTCGCTGCCGCTGCTCAAGCCGATGAGCGAAGTCGCCGGCCGCATGTCGGTCCAGGTCGGCGCGCATTATCTCGAGAAGGAACAGGGCGGCCGCGGCGTGCTGCTCGGCGGCGTTCCCGGCGTCGCCCCGGCGCGAGTCGCGATCCTTGGCGGCGGCGTGTCGGGCATCAACGCGGCGCAGATGGCGACCGGCCTGCGCGCCGATGTCACCATCTACGACATCAACAATGCCCGCTTGGCCGAGCTCGACATGCATTTCGGCAGCCAGATCAAGACCGCCTATGCCAGCAAGTCGGCGATCGCCGCGGCGGTGAAGAATGCGCATCTGGTGATCGGCGCGGTGCTTGTTCCCGGCGCCGCGGCCCCCAAGCTGGTCACGCGCGAGATGCTCAAGACGATGAAGCGCGGCAGCGTGTTGGTCGACATCGCGATCGACCAGGGCGGCTGCTTCGAGACCAGCCACGCCACCACGCATGACGACCCGGTCTATGAGGTCGACGGCGTGATCCACTATTGCGTCGCCAATATGCCCGGCGCGGTCGCACGCACCTCGACCTTCGCGCTCAACAACGCGACGCTGCCGTTCGTGATGAAGCTCGCCAATCTCGGCGCGGAGAAGGCGATGGCGGCCGACCCGCACCTCGCCGCAGGCCTCAACGTCTACAGGGGCGCGATCACCCACGAGGCGGTTGCCGAAGCGCTCGATCTGCCCTTCACCGCCTGGCGGCCGTAAGGGCGCGCGCCCAGATCCTCCCCCGCCAGGGGAGGATTGGAGCGGCTTCTCTTGCGCTCAATCCAGCGCGGTGAGCCAGGTCTCGGCGGCGTTGGGCGAGAGGAAGATGTTCTGATACTCGACCAACGTCCGCCGCAGTTGCATCTTGAGCAGGCTCGATTCCACGATCAGCGCGACGCGGTCCCCGGTGCGGTAGAGCGCAAGGTTGCCCATGCGCATGCGCTCCGCCGCCTCCTGCGTGCGCACCGGCGAGTTGCGCAGGTCGGCGAGCACGCGTACCCGTCCGAAGCGCAGCCGCGCATCGCGCACGACCTCGCCCAGCACCGCGAGATAATGATCGACTTCCTCGACCGTCTGCACCGTCACCTGGCTGATCCGCAGGATCTTCAAGCGGTCGTCGCGGATGATCTCGTAGCGGCCGTGCGCCGACGCGACGATCTGCCACTCGGGGTCGGCCGACGTATCCACCGGTGTCACCAAATCACCTCCCCCAATCTCGTTTCGGGAGCGATGTGACCAACTAAGGTAAATAATCGGTGACGGCGCCGCCGCGTCGATGGCAGGACCGGGATTTCCTTGCCTTTCCGACCCGGTGGAGCTAAGGGGGCGCCCGTCCGGCGAGTGGGTACTCGCGGAGGGAGGCGCGGAGCGTTGGCTCACGCGCCATTTTCGCTTTCATATCGAAGCGTCAGCCCCCTTCCCCGTGCCCGCCCATCGGACGCCGCGTCGGTATTCGGCCGCCGCGGCATTTCGGCCTTCAAGACCGCTGGATCCAACCAGCCGGCCGGAAAAACGATAGTTAGGACTGAACCCTTTATGGCCACTACGGCAAACCCCACGCGCGACGATTTCGCCGCGCTTCTCGACCAGACCCTTGGCCAGGCGGACGGCTTCGAAGGCCGCGTCGTCATCGGCACCGTCACCGCGATCGAAAACGACCTCGCCGTCATCGACGTCGGTCTCAAGAGCGAAGGCCGCGTGCCGCTGCGCGAATTCGCAGCGCCGGGCCAGAAGGCCGACCTCAAGGTCGGTGACGAAGTCGAAGTGTTCGTCGATCGCGTCGAGAATGCGAACGGCGAAGCGATGCTCAGCCGCGACCGCGCACGCCGCGAAGCCGCATGGGACAAGCTCGAGCTCGAATTCAGCCAGGGCAACCGCGTCGAGGGCGTGATCTTCGGCCGCGTCAAGGGCGGCTTCACCGTCGATCTCAGCGGCGCCGTGGCGTTCTTGCCGGGCTCGCAGGTCGATATCCGCCCGGTGCGCGACGTGCAGCCGCTGATGGACCTGCCGCAGCCCTTCCAGATCCTCAAGATGGACCGCAAGCGCGGCAACATCGTCGTCTCGCGCCGCGCCGTCCTCGAAGAGAACCGCGCCGAGCAGCGTTCGGGCCTGATCCAGAGCCTCGCCGAGGGCCAGGTGATCGACGGCGTCGTCAAGAACATCACCGATTACGGCGCGTTCGTCGACCTCGGCGGCATCGACGGTCTGCTCCACGTCACCGACCTGAGCTACAAGCGCGTCAACCACCCGTCCGAGATGCTCAACATCGGCGACACGGTGAAGGTGCAGATCATCCGCATCAACCGCGACACCCAGCGCATCTCGCTCGGCATGAAGCAGCTCGAGAGCGATCCGTGGGATGGTGCGGGTTCGAAATATCCGGTCGGCGCCAAGCTGTCGGGCCGCGTCACGAACATCACCGAATATGGTGCGTTCGTCGAGCTCGAGCCGGGCATCGAGGGCCTCGTCCATGTCTCCGAGATGAGCTGGACCAAGAAGAACGTCCATCCGGGCAAGATCGTCTCGACCTCGCAGGAAGTCGATGTCGTGGTGCTCGAGGTCGATCAGGACAAGCGCCGCATCTCGCTCGGCCTCAAGCAGGCCCACCAGAACCCGTGGGAGGCCTTCGCGGCCGCGCACCCGGTCGGCACCGAGGTCGAGGGCGAAGTCAAGAACGCCACCGAGTTCGGCCTGTTCATCGGCCTCGACAACGACGTCGACGGCATGGTCCACATGTCGGACATCGCCTGGGGCATCTCCGGCGAGGACGCGCTGGCGCTTCACCGCAAGGGTGAGATGGTCAAGGCCGTCGTGCTCGCGGTCGAGCCCGACAAGGAGCGCATCTCGCTCGGCATGAAGCAGCTCGAGCGCGGCGGCGTGCCGACTCCGGCCGCTTCCGGCGGCGCGCGCGTCAACAAGAACGAGGTGGTCACCGTGACCGTGCTCGAAGTCCGCGACGCGGGCCTCGAGGTGCAGGTCGGCGACGATGGCGCGACCGGCTTCATCAAGCGCACCGACCTCGGCCGCGACCGCGACGAGCAGCGTCCGGAGCGCTTCCAGGTCGGCCAGAAGTTCGACGCGATGGTCACCGGCATGGACCGTTCGAAGAAGCCGACCTTCTCGGTCAAGGCGATGCAGATCGCCGAAGAGAAGCAGGCGGTTGCGCAGTACGGCTCGTCCGATTCGGGCGCGTCGCTGGGCGACATCCTGGGCGAGGCCCTCAAGGCCCGCGAAGAGAAGAAGTGATTGGGTGCGGGGCGGCTCGGATGGCCGGCCGCCCCGCCAATCATTTCAACGGTTTCGCGCTGGAGTCTCTGAAAAGCACGGCGGAACCGCAAGATTCGATTGATGCAGGTAAGGAAACGCGCCTAAACCAGTGGCGCATTGCCCTGCACGCAGGGCGACGCGAATTGTTCCCGGCGCGAATGGCCGGGTAGTTGGGGACGCGGGATGATCCGTTCGGAACTCGTGCAGATGCTGGCAACGGACAATCCCGGCCTGTCCGCGCGCGAGATCGAGCGCATCGTCGATACCTTCTTCGAAGAGATCACCACGCGGCTCGTCACCAACGGCCGCGTCGAGCTGCGCGGCTTCGGCGCCTTCTCCACCCGCGCGCGCGACGCGCGCACCGGCCGCAACCCGCGCACCGGCGAGACGGTCGACGTCGACGCGAAGCGCGTGCCCTATTTCAAGCCCGGCAAGGAAATGCGCGCGCGCCTCAACGTGTGACGCGCTTGGCACTCCTCCCCTGACCCGATACAGCCAGCCCGATGCGGGCGTGGCGGAATGGTAGACGCACCGGACTTAAAATCCGTTGAGCTTCGGCTCGTGGGGGTTCAAGTCCCCCCGCCCGTACCAGTCACCCGCGCCGTGGTGCGGTCGATTCCCGTACCGTCAACGTCGGCGGCACGATCACCGGACCATCGGGTACCGCTTGTCCCGCCCGCGCCGCGATGATCAGCTCGACCGCGCGCGCGGTGACCTCCGCGATCGGCTGGGTGACCGCGGTCAGCGGGGGATGGTTGAAGCGCGCGATCGGCGTGTCGTCGAAACTGACCAGCGAAAGGTCGCCAGGCACCGACAGCCCGCGCTCGCGTGCGATCTCGAGCGCGCCGAGCGTCATCTGGTCGTTGCTCGCGATGATCGCCGTCGCCCCGGCATCCAGCAGAAGCGGCGTGGCGGTGCGGCCGGACTGGCGCGAGAAATCGCCCGGCGCGAGCAGCCCGTCGGTCGCCAGCCCCGCCTCGGCCATCGCCGCGCGCCAGCCATCGACGCGCCAGCCGCTCAGCTCATATTCGTCGGGGCCGGCGATCAGCCCGATCCGCGTATGGCCCAGCTCGGCGAGGTGCCGCGTGGCGAGCGCTGCCGCGAGATCGTCACCCATCGTCAGCCGGAAGCCGGGGCCATCGTGAAGCGATCCGATCCGCGCCAGGCTGATATGCGCATCGTCGAGCAGCTCGAGGATCGCCGGATTGGCGGAGTGCGGCGGCGTCAGGATCACCCCGTCGGGCTGGAGCGCGGCCAGCGCAGCGGAGAGCTCGCGCTCGATATGGTCGCTGTGCGTGTCGACCAGCTCGACAATCAGACGATAGCCATGCTCGGCGCAGGTCAGCATGCCGCCGAGCAGCATCTGGTCGACCCAGTCGGTACCGTCGCGCGCGCGCCAGCCGTCGATCGTGCGCTCGCGATCGTTGAGCGCCATGATCAGGTAGGAGCGCGACCCGCTCATCCGCTGCGCCGCGATCGACGGGACATAGCCGAGCTTGGCGATCGAGGCGCGCACGCGCTCGACCATCTCGGGCCGCACATTGGGCTCCTTGTTGATGACGCGGCTCACCGTCTGCAGCGACACCCCCGCATCGGCGGCGACGTGCCGGATCGTGACGGCCTGTTTTCGGCGTGCCATAAGTCGTCCGTCAGGTCGCGAGCGGGTCGGCCGCGCCGCAATATTGCGCAACATAGTCGTGGTGTTGCGGCAGCGTGGCGACGGTGCGCGTCACGTCCTCGCGCAGCGTCGCCATCAGCTTCACAAGCTCTTCGTCGGAGAGCTTCTCGGCGATCGGATGCCAGCTCTGCGGGTCGATCCCCTGCCCCATCATCACCTGCACCCAGCTGTTCTCGGCGAACAGCTCCTCATTCTTGCGGAAGGTGCGCCCGGTTTCGCGGAACAGCTCGATCTTCTGCTGCAGCGAGTCCGGCACCGGCATCGCCGCGACATGACGCCAGAACGCGCTGTCGCGCCGCTCGGTCGCCTTGTAGTGCAGGATCACGAAGTCGCGGATCTGCTCGATATCCTGGCGCTGCTGCTCATTGAACTCGGCAGCGTCGCGCTCGCTCACCCGGCCATTGGGCATCAGCCGCACGAAGCGCAGCACCGCGCGCTGGATCAGGTGCACCGTGGTCGCCTCGAGCGGCTCGACGAAGCCGCCCGACAGGCCGATCGCGACGCAGTTGCGATACCATTGCTTGCGCCGCACGCCGCCCTTGAACTTGATGTCGAACGGTTCGATCAGCGGCTCGCCAACGGTCGAGATCAGGCGGTGATAGGCCTCGTCGCGCGAGAGATAGCCGCTCGCATAGACGATCCCCGCGCCCATGCGGTGCTGCAGCGGGATGCGCCACTGCCAGCCCGCGTCGTGCGCGATCGCCTGGGTATAGGGCTTGGGCGGCCCGAGATGCTTCGATTGCACGGCGATCGCGCTGTCGTTGGGCAGCCAATGCCCCCAATCCTCGAACCCGGCATGCAGCGCGCCGTCGATCAGCAGGCCGCGAAAGCCGGTGCAGTCGACGAACATGTCGCCCTCGACCCGCCGCTCGCCGTCGAGATGCAGCGCGGCGATGTCGCCGGTCTCGCCGTTCAGCTCGACGCGCTGGATCTTGCCCTCGACTCGCTTCGTGCCCGCTTCCTCCGCGAGCTTGCGCAGATAGCGGCCGTACAGCGTCGCATCGACGTGATAGGCGTAGTTCATGCGGTCCTGCGGCAGATGCGCGAACTTGCCCTGCATCGCTGCGGCGAGCTCGAGGCAGTAATCGTCATAGGGCTCGGGGAAGCCGCGCGAGCGCGCATAGAGCCAGAAATGCTGGAAGCCCGCCGACCAGTGATCCTTCCCCGACAGGCCGAAGCTGTGGAAATAGCTGTGCCCGTCATGCTTCCAATTGTCGAACAGGATGCCGAGCTTGAAGGTCGCCTGGGCGGCGCGCATGAACTCGGCCTCGCCGATGCGCAGGATGCGGTTGAAGTTGACCAGCGGCGGGATCGTCGACTCGCCGACACCGATCGTCCCGATCTGTTCGGATTCGACCAGGGTGAGGTCGACCGTATGGCCCAGCGTGCGACTGATCGCGGCGGCCGCCATCCAGCCTGCGGTGCCGCCGCCGGCGATGACGACGCGCTGGATCGGCTTCTTCTCGTTCATCTGCTCAAGGTCCTCAACAGAAAGGCGCGCAGGCGCCCGGCGCTCTCGGGGGTCAGCGGCGCAAGGATACTGCGCGCGGATTCGGGGATATGCTCGGCGACGTCGGCATCGTTCTCGAACACATAATGGTCGAACAGCGCGCGCCAGATCGCCTTGTCGGCATCGGGCAGGTCGCGGATCGCGAGGATCGCGTGGTTGAGCGCGTCCTGCGGCTGGCCGAGCCAGGCCGGGGTGCGCCGCCACCAGTAATTGACCAGGATGTTGAAGTCGGCGAGCCCCTCGACATGGTGCCACCACATCGACGGGATGAACACCGCGTCGCCCGGCTCGAGCACTGCCGTCTGCGCCGCCGCCATCGCCTCGGCGAAGCGCGGATGTACGACGAGGTCGGGCGCCGCGAAATCGACCATGCTGATCACGCGGCCGGCCGGGGTATTGTCGATCGGCCCGAGATAGAGATTGGGGAACTGGTCGGGCGGGAACAGCGTGAAGCGGCGCAGGCCCGCGGCGCAGCAGGCGAGGTTGTCGGGAAAGTCGTTGTGCGCCGCGATGCGCGTGCGCGTCCCGATCCAGATGCTTTCGAGCGGCTCCCGCGTGCCGAGATCGAGATGATTGGCCTCGCGCAGCCCCTCGAAATAGGCCTTCATGTCGACTGAGCCGAGATAGACGGTGCGCGGCGTGCCTTGCTGCTCGGCCTGTTCGATGCCGCCGAAGATGTCGGCGAGCTTGCCCTTGCCGGTGCGGAAGTTCATCTCCATCGCGGCATCATAGAAGAGGCGGCCGTCATGCCCCGGCGGGCCGATCGATACGGTGAAGGGCCGGTCCCGCGCATGGTCGACCAGATAGCGCCGCACCTCGCCCGCAGACTGTTTGCCCGCGGCGACGAGCGGCCAGTCGGCGACCAGGCCGCGCACGACGAACGGCTGGCGCGCGCCGTCGAGCAAGGCGTCGAGTTGCGCCGTCCGGTCACCGCCGCGGTCCCAGTCGCGTTCGGGCAGCGGGGCGATGCGGTCGTAGATCGGGGCGTCGCGCTCAGCCACCGCCCGTCCTGCGGTTCTTGCGCGCGATGAGCGGGCCGAGCTGCGCCAGCGAGGCGAGCGCCATGAAGATCGGCATCAGATGATCCGCTGCGTGCAGCGCACCGAGCGCCGCCGCGTCGAGCGTGCGCAGCCGCGCCTCGTCGATGATGTGGAAGCCGACCAGCGAATGCAGCGCGCCGCTGTCGAGCGTGACCTCCAGCGTGAAGGGCTCGAGCAGGTCATGGTCGCGCAGCGCGTCGAAGAAACCGGCGCTCGCGCGATAGCCGGCGTCGAGGTCGCCGAGCCGCTCGGCGATCGTGTCGAGAAACGGGGTCGCCGTCCCCTCGGCGTCGAACAGCCGCACGCCTTCGTCGGCCGTCGCGATGCGCGGATGCGCGAGATCGACATGGACTTGCCCGGGTCCGTCGCCGCTTTCGGACAGGCCGATCAGGAAGGGCTGGATCGCCAACGACAGCGGGCGGTAGCCGGCGTCCCAGCGATCGCCGTCCAGGTACAGATTCTCGCCATTCTCGAACCCGAACAGTGCGACTGCGAATGGCCGCTCCTGCCCCGGCTCGCGGCGGAAGAGGATCGGGAAATGCGCCTGCACCTTGCGGAACTCGTCCGGCACGACCAGCGTCGCCATCACCCCGTCGCCAAGGTCCGCCCCCGCATCGACCCGCACGCGCAGGTCACGATGAGTGTTGTTGTCGAGCACGGCGTGGCTGGTCATCGGCGTCCTTCGGCGGTTGCGTTGTCCGACGGCGTCATGCGGTCCGCCAGAAGCGTGTCGAGATAGGCGCGGCCCGTGGGCAGCGCGGCGGCGAGCGCGCGGGCGCGCTGGCGCGTCTCGGCGAGCGCGGCCCCGGCGCGTGCGCTTGCCGGCCAGCCGGCGGGTGTCGGATACCTCATGCCGTAGAGGATGTACTGGTGGCTCTCGGCCGAGAAAATCTCGTCGACCTGGGGGAAATCCCAGGCCGAAGGGGGCTGGTCGCGCCACAGCGCCAGCAGCTCGGTCAGCCGCGGCGGCACGCGCGCGGGATCCCGATGCGCGCGCCAATAAGGCTCGTCGCGGCGGCTGAGCAGATAGTGGAGCTTGAGGAACTCGACGATCCGATCCCAGCGATAGCGGAACAGCGTGTTGAAGCGGTCGGCGTGGATCGCCATCGCCGCGCGGTCGGATGGAAAATTCTCGGTGAGCGCGCGCAGCGACAGTTCGATCAGCACGATCGCCGACGCCTCGAGCGGCTCGATGAATCCCGCCGACAAGCCGACCGCGACGCAATTGCCCTGCCAGAAGCGCGTGCGATGCCCGGTCGGGAAGCTGAGCCGCCGCACCGGTACCTCGGGCGCGTCGGGCAGCGCGCGCGCGATATAGGCGCGAAGAACCGCCTCCGCACTGTCGTCGTCGAGGAAGCGGCTGGCATAGACGCAGCCGATGCCGCGCCGGCTCGGCAGGCCGATGTCCCAGATCCATCCCGCCTGATGCGCGGTCGCGATCGTCTGCGACGCGATCGGACTGCCCGGCGGAACCGGCACCTGCGCGGCCAGCGCGCGATCGTTGAACAGCATATCGCTGCGGTCCACCCACTCGACGCCGAGCGCGCCGCCGATCAGCAACGCGGCATGGCCCGAGCAGTCGACGAACAAATCGCCTGCGATCCGCCCGCGCTCGCGCAGGGTCAGCGCGGCGATGTCGCCGTCATCGGTCCGCTCGACCCCGGTCACATGGTCGCGGATATGACGCACGCCCAGCCGCTCGACCGCGTGCGACGCCAGCAGCGCGGCGAATTTCCCGGCGTCGAGGTGATAGGCATAGTTCGCGGCGCCCTGGAAATCGGGCATCGCGCGCTGGCGCGGGGCAAGGTCGAGGTCGCAGATCCGCGCCTGCGAGGTCATCGCCGCGGCAAAGGGCAAATCCGCCGCCGAGGCCTGCCAGGCGGCGAGCAGCTCGCCCGTCGGCACGCCGGACGGTGGCGATGTGAAGGGGTGGAGATAGCGATCGTCCGCCGACCCATCGACCCAGCCGTCGAAGCGCGATCCCTGCTTGAACGACCCGTCGCACGCGGCGAGGAAATCGCTCTCGGCGATGCCGACCGCTCCCAGCGTCGCGCGCATCGTCGGCCACGTCCCCTCGCCGACGCCGATCGTCGGGATGTCGGGCGCCTCGACCAACGTGACCGAGAGCGGCGCGGCGCGCGCGCGGCGCGAGGCGGCGATCAGCGACGCGGCGAGCCAGCCGGCGGTGCCGCCGCCGACGATGACCACATTCTCGATCCCGTTCGCCATCGCAACCGTCCCGGGTCAGCGGTTCCGGGCCCGCGCCCGAAGATCCTGCGTCATCGAATATTCCCGCACTTGCCTCTTCCCCGAACGAACATGCGAATGATCCTAGGCCTGCCATCGCCGTACGTCACAAACAAGAGCCGCACTCCCGTCTTGGGGAGTGCGGCTCTGGCCAGCGCGGCAGGGGAGCCGCCACGCTAGAAGCTGAAGCGGACCCCGGCCGCATAGCGGGCGAAACCGGGCTGCACGAAGGTCACGTTGTTCTGGTGCCGCGTATACCCGCGTCGGCCTTCGCCGGTCAGGTTGATCGCCTCGACAAAGCCGGTGAGGCCGGGGATGAACTCATAACTCGCGCTGGCATCGATCTGCCAATAGGCCTCGACATAGCTGGGATTGGCCCCGGTTCCCGAAAGGAACTTGTCGCGCCAGTTCCATGCGACACGCGCCTGGAACCCATTCTTGTCGTAATAGGCGACGGCATTGGCGCTGTCGCTGAGGCCGGTCAGCGCGAACTGCGGATCCCCCGATGTCGGCCGCGCATTGTCATAGGTCGCATCGCCATTGACGATCGTATAGTTCAGGATGACGCCGAAGCCGGTATCCCAGAGGGCGTGTTGGAGCGCGAACTCCCAGCCATTGAGTGCCGCGGTCTGATCGCTGTTGACAGGGGTGTTGATCTCGAAATTCACCAGCGGATCGCCCGGCGCGGCGTTGATGATGTTGCCGGTGACGGTGCTGGGGAAGTTGGTGATGATGTATTGGCGGATCTGACCGACCGTGGCGTTCGGTCCGAGCGCGGCCACCGCGGCGTTCCAGCGCGGCCCGTTGACCGGCGTGGTCAGCCCGAACGCGCTCGAATTGATCCGGGTCGTGGAGATGAAGTTGCTCACATCCTTGTGGAAATAGCCCACCGACAGATAGCTGGATGGTGCGTAATACCATTCCGCCGACAGATCGATATTCTTCGACTTGAAGGGAATGAGGCCCGGGTTGCCCTGGGCACCAGTACCGCCGCCGACACGGAACAGCGTATCGATCGTTCGCCCGCCCTGCATGTTGGCATAGCCGGAGCGCGTGATCGTATGGCTGTACGATGCGCGCAGCTTGACGTTCCGGATCGGCGAGACGTCGAAGTCGAACGCGGGCAGCCAGTTGTCGTAGGAGCCCTTGAACTGCGTGAAGTCGCTCTGGCCCGAGAATACGACGTTGAACTCGTTGTCGCCCACCCAGCGGGTCGTCGACGGCACCGGCACCAGCGCCGACGATGCGACATCGGTCGATTCATAGCGGATACCCGCCACGAAATGCGCCGGGTTATCGAACAGGTCGAACTTGGTCGCGATCTGCAGATACGGCGCCAGCGTCTTTTCGTGGATACGCCGGTCGGTATCGAAGTTGGCCAGACAAGTACCCGGATGGGCCGAGCCCGTCGCGGGATTGCTGCAGGTCTGATACCGCTGCTGGATCAGGTCGGCCATTCGCTCGAAATCGAAGGTGTAGAAGCTCTGGATCATCCCCGGCTGCGCAAGTCCCGGGAATTTGTCCGGCAGCGACACCAGCGTGAAGATATCGTCGGGAATGTCCGAGGCCGGTCCGGCGCCGCCCCAGGTATCGTCATTCTGGATCGTGCCGAAGGCCGAGCGCACCTTGCTGTCGATATAGGACACGCCGAAATCGATGCTGTCGAGGAAACCCCCGTCATGATCATAGTGACCACGCAACTGAGCCTGATTGATCCGGTTGCGGAAATAGGCATTTCGAAATGCGTTGCCGGTTGACGTGATCATCGCCGGATTCAGCGCATCGATCCCCGGGAACATCTCATAGGAAATGATCGGCAGGTCGTTCTCGAAATTGACCGTCTGGTTGCGCACGCCGAACACGGCGGTGCCCAGCGACATGCTCGAGCCGTAGTTGTTGACCGGCTTCACCTCCGCCGTCGAGTGGTGGAAGTCGAGCTCCACCGTCATGCCCCCCGGCGCCTTCCATTCCAGATTGCCGCCGAACGACTTGTTTTCGGCACGGTTCTCGGTCAACCCGCCGCCGTACGACAGATCCTTGCCGCCATAGAGCGCGTTCGGGCTGGGGACCCCGGTGGGCGCCGCGAAGCGCTCGGTATAGAAGATCGGGCCGGCGACCGGGCCATCGGTCCACGCGCTCGACGTATCCTCATGGTTGAACCACACGCCGACGTCGGCGCTTCGCGTTTCGACGTTGTTGCGCGAGTAGAGGAAGTCGAACGTCGCGGTGAGGCTGTCCGTCGGGCGGAATTGCAGCACCGCTTGCCCGTTGATGCGCTCGCGATTGATGTCCTGCAGGTTGTAGTTCGCGTTCTGCGGCACCTGATAGACGTCGGTCGGATCAGGACGGTTGGTGATGTTCGCCGCACGCGGCGTGCCCGGCTGCGCCAGCGAACCCCAGTTGTTCTCGCTGCCGAGGTAGGCGTCACGCCAGCCGGCGCCGGCGGTGTTCGTGCTCGACTCGCGCTTCTGGTAGGAGCCCGCGATCATGATGCCGATCCGGTCGTCGGCGAAGGTGGAGCTGACGATGCCCGAGATCTCTGGGGTGATCGGGTCGCCTTCGTTGCGCGACGTGTCGTACACGCCCTTAACCGAAATGCTTCCGCGCAGGCCCGGCCGGTCGAGCGGGCGCGGGGTGCGGATGTTGATCGTCGAGCCGATGCCGCCCGATTCCATCGTGACGCGACCGCTCTTGTAGACTTCGACCGCCGCGATGCCTTCGGAGGCAAGGTTGGCGAAGTCGAACGAGCGGGAAGACGGCGGGCCGCCGCCATCGCCGATCAGCGCGGTCGGCATCTGGCGGCCATTGACCGTCACCAGGTTGAAATCGGGGCCGAAGCCGCGAACCGTGACGAGCTGGCCTTCGCCGTTCTGGCGGTCGATCGACACGCCGGTGATGCGCTGAAGCGACTCCGCGAGGTTGGTGTCGGGAAACTTGCCGATCTCCTCCGCGGAGATCGCGTCGACCACACCCTGCGCGTCGCGCTTGATCGTCATCGACGCGTCAAGGCTGGCGCGGATGCCGGTGACGACGACGTCTTCGCTTTCCCCGGCGGGCGGTGGCGAGTCCTGCGTATCCTGCGCCAGCGCCGGAGTCGCGGCCATCGCCAGCGTCGAGACACCGATCACCAGTCGTGAAATCGCCAGTCGCGAAATAGAGCGAGTCGTGCCCCGCATCCTCATCCTCCCCTTCACCGGCGCAGTGAATCCGCACTCGTTGAGAACGTTCACTTGAACCCTTTGTACAACGTTGTCAAGGGTGGCCATGCATTACAGGAGCTCCGCTTAATGGCGGAAAACCGTTGTTGTGAACGTTCTCAAATTATGCTGTCTGTGCGCCGCCAAGAACGGCGATCGCGCCGCGATCAGGAGAGGAACCAGGATGAGCCGGACCATTGCCGCGCTGCTCGCAGCGACTGCGATTGCTACCATTGGCGCAAATGCTGGAGTCGCGCAGGAAGCGCCGGTTACCGCCGGCGCCGACGCCCGCGTCCGCGCCGAGTCGATCGTGGCGCGCATGACTCTCGACGAGAAGATCGCGCTGGTTCACGGCCTCTTCCCACCGCTGACCAAGGTGACGCCCGCCAATGAGCTGATCCCATCGGCCGGGCATATCGAGGGCAATCCGCGACTCGGCGTGCCGCTGGTGCGCGAGAGCGACGCGTCGCTCGGCGTCGCCAATCAGGTCGAGCAGCGCAAGGGCGACGTCGCCACCGCCCTCCCCTCCGGCCTCGCCACCGCCGCGACCTTCGATCCCGGGATCGCGCGGGCAGGCGGTGCGATGATCGGCAGCGAGGCGCGCGCCAAGCGCTTCAACGTGCTACTCGCGGGCGGCGTCAACCTGACGCGCGATCCCTGGGGCGGGCGCAACTTCGAGTATCTCGGCGAGGACCCGCTGCTCGCGGGCGAGCTCGCCGGGGCGCACATCGCCGGGGTCCAGTCCAACCGCATCGTCTCGACGATCAAGCATTTCGCGCTCAACGCGCAGGAGACCGGACGCATGGTCCTCGACGCACGCATCGGCGAAGCCGCGCTGCGCGAAAGCGACCTGCTCGCCTTCCAGATCGCGATCGAGAAGGGCAAACCCGCCTCGGTCATGTGCGCCTACAACAAGGTCAATGGCGACTGGGCGTGCGAGAACGACTTCCTGCTCAACCAGGTGCTCAAGCGCGATTGGGGCTATCGTGGCTGGGTGATGAGCGACTGGGGCGGCGTCCACTCGACCGCCAAGGCGGCCAAGGCCGGGCTCGATCAGCAATCGGGCCAGGAGCTCGATCGCGCGCTTTATTTCGCCGAGCCGCTCAAGGCCGCGGTCGAGAAGGGCGAGGTGCCGATGGCGCGGCTCGACGACATGGTCGTGCGCTACCTCACCGGCCTGATCGAGAGCGGCGCCTATGACGCCTCGATGCCGGCTAGGGCCCAGACGCCCGACTATGCTCGCAACGCCCTGGTCGCGCAGCGCGCCGCCGAGGCGGGGATCGTGCTGCTCAAGAACCAGGGCGACCTGCTCCCCCTTGCCCGCACCGCGAGGAAGATCGTCGTGATCGGCGGCGGCGCCGATCTCGGCGTGCTTTCGGGCGGCGGCTCGAGCCAGGTGCGCTCGGTCGGCGGCGCGCCGATCGAGATCCCGCTCGCGCATGGCCCCGCCGCCTCGTTCGTCCGCGTGACCTACCACGCCTCCTCCCCGCTCGCCGCGCTGCGCAAGGCGCTGCCCGGCGCGCAGGTGAGCTTCGTCGACGGGCGCAACCTCAACGCCACGATCGATGCCGCCAAGGCAGCCGACCTCGCCATCGTCTTCGCCACGCAATGGACGACCGAGGCCGAGGACGTCCCCGACCTCCGGCTCCAGCATCATCAGGACGCGCTGATCGCCGCGGTCGCCGCCGCCCAGCCGAAGATCGTCGCCGTGCTCACCACCGGCGGCCCGGTGACGATGCCGTGGCTCGATCGCGTACCCGCCGTGGTGCAGGCCTGGTATCCCGGCCAGCGCGGCGGCGAGGCGATCGCCAACATCCTGACCGGCAAGGTCAATCCCTCGGGCCGCCTGCCGATCACCTTCCCCGCGAACGAAGGTCAGGCGCCGCGGCCCCAGCCGGTCGGGCTCGACACCTTCAGCTCGCTCCAGGCGGCCGCGGCGGCGAACCCGGCCAATGCCGGCGCCTATGAGCTCAAGAGCTACCCGGTCGAATATGTCGAGGGCAGCGACGTCGGCTATCGCTGGTACGAGAAGAAGGGGCTGAAGCCGCTGTTCCCGTTCGGCCATGGCCTCAGCTACACGAGTTTCGCCTATCGCAACGCGACGGTCAGCGGCGGCCGCTCGCTTTCCGTCTCGTTCGACGTCACCAATACCGGCAAGCGCGCCGGCGCGGACGTGCCGCAGATCTACGTGACGCGCGAAGGCTCGGACAATCCGATGCGCCTCGCCGCCTTCCGGCGCATCGAGTTGAAGCCAGGCGAGACCCGCCGCGTCACATTGACCGCCGAGCCGCGCATCCTCGCCGACTACGACACGCGCCTGCCCGGCTGGCGCATCCGCGGCGGCAGCTATCGCGTCGCGATCGCGCGCGATGCGACGGACCGTTCGCTGCTGCTCACGACCAGCCTCGACCCGGCGACGATGAAGCCCTAGCATTCAACGCGTTCCGGCGGCGCCTGCGGGCCAATACAGGCGCGACGACCGGACGCGGATGGGGTGCATTGGGGAGCAGTTTTCAGCGGGAGCCGCCGGTCCGGCGATCGCTCCACTTCATCCTTCTCGTCGCGCTGGCCAATGCCGGCGGGGTGATCGGCTTCCTGCCGCTGCTCACCCTGCTGCTGCCGGTCAAGATCGGGGAGATCGCCGGCGACGCGCGCATCGCCGTGTTCACCGCCACCGTCATCGCCGGTGCGCTCGCGGCGAGCCTGTCCAACGTCCTGTTCGGCTGGCTCAGCGATCGTTCGGTCGCGCGCGGCGGCGGGCGGCGCAAATGGATCGCGCTCGGCCTTGCCGCACTGGCCGCGTCCTTCGCCGCCATCGTCTTCGCCGCGACCCCGCTTCAGATCGTCGCAGCGATCATGCTCTTCCAGACCGCGATCAACGCCGTGCTGGCGCCGATGTTCGCGGTGATGGCGGACGAGGTGCCCGATGCGCAAAAGGGCCTATCGGGCGGGTTGATCGCGCTCGGCGTGCCGCTCGCCTCGGCGGTCGGCGCGGCGATCGTCGCGATCGGGATCGCAAGCGAATCCGGCCGGCTCGCCTTCGTCTTCGCCGCCGTCCTCTCCTGCATCGTGCCCCTGCTGCTCGCCCCATCGCATCCCGCGGCGACCGGCGGAGGTATCGGCGACGAGCGACCCGCGCTGAGCGGCCGCGACCTCGCCGTCGCTTGGGCCGCGCGGCTGCTGGTGCAGGTCGCCGGCAACGTGCTGTGGCTCTACCTCGTCTATTATTTCGCGAGCGTCGATCCGGCGACGCCCGCCGCGAAGGGCGTCGGCGCGCTCGGTCACCTCATGACGATCGCCTATCTGCTGCCCCTCCCCGTCGCCGTGCTCGCCGGCCGCTGGTCGGACCGGATCGGACGCCGCAAGCCCTTTCTCCTCGCCTTCGCCGCGCTCGCCGCATTCGGCCTGGCCGGGCTCGCCGCCGCGTGGAGCTGGTGGTCGGCGGCGATCGCCTTCGCGCTCTATGCGATGGGCTCGGCGGTGTTCCTGTCGCTGCACTCGGGCTTCACGATGCAGCTGCTGCCCGATCCGCGCCATCGCGGCCGCGACCTCGGGCTGATCAACTTGACCAACACGCTCCCCGCCTTTGTCGGGCCGGCACTCACCTGGGCGCTGGCGACGCCACGCGATTTCAGCCCCGTGATGCTGACGCTGGCCGGGCTTACCCTGCTGGGCGGGCTGCTGGTGCTGGCGATCCGCCACCAGCGCTAGCACGCCAGTATCGCACATAATCGACCTGCATGCGCTGCGGCAGCGCGGCATCGTCGATCCCCTGCTTGCCGCCCCAGTCGCCGCCGACCGCCAGGTTGAGGATCAGCTCATAGGGCCGGGTGAACGGCCATGCCGCCGCGCCGCCCGGCTGGTCGTCCTTGACCTGCATGTGCCCGCGCCCGTCGATGCCGATCGTGATCACCCCGGGCTGCCAGTCGAGCTGGTAGCGGTGATAGGTGGTGCACGCGCTCGGCAGCGTCATCTGCGCGCCGCGCTGCGTGCCCCTGGCATGGTTGAACGCGCCGGTGTGAAGCGTCGCGTGGATCACATTGGCGTCCCAGCCGACCATCTCCATGATGTCGATCTCGCCGCCGTCGGGCCATTTCTCGCCGGTCGGCAGCATCCAGATCGCGGGCCACATGCCGCGTCCGCACGGCAGCTTCGCCCGAATCTCGTAGAAGCCATAGCCATAGCGCCGGCGGGTCACGAGCTTGGCGGAAGTATATTCCTGCCCGCCCCAGTCCGCGACCTTGCCCTTCAGCGACTCGCGCCGCGCCTCGATCACCAGCGCGCCATCCTCGATCCGCGCGTTCTCAGCCCGACCGTCGGCATAATATTGGCGCTCGTTATTGTACCAGCCCGCGCGATTGCGGTGCGTGTCGAACAGCCATTTGGCGGCGTCGATCCCCGGACCATCGAACTCGTCGGCGAAGCTCGGGGTACCCGCCGGAACGGTCATCGCCACATCCGCCTTGACGTTGGTTGCTCCCAACGTCGCCGTCTGCATCGCGGCCATGATCGCGAGCCACATCGCTTCCTCTCCCGTCGTTTGGGAACGTTCTCAAGCGATCACCGCCGCGCGTCAACCGGCGATTCTCACGCTGCCCGCTCGGCCGCGTCGTTGACCTGGCGGAGTCGTTTTCACGCTTCGCCGACGCTGGCTTCACGCCCCCGGATCGCTCTGCGCCCTAGTCCGGTCGTCGCCAATCCACAGAAAGGATTTTCGACATGGCCGAAGCCTGTGACGCCGCGCGGCAATCGCTCCACGATCTCGTCGAGACGCTGGGCGGCGAGCTCTCCAGCTCGATCAAGGAGATCAGCGACCGCTACGAACCCGAATTCGACCGCATCCGCGACGACGCGCCGAACCCCAACGGGGTCGAGGCGGTGGTGAACGTCATCGTCGACGTCGAATGGGAGACGATCGGCATTGCGCTCGACCTGCCCGAGGTGACGATGAAGACGCAGGAGTGGTCGCTCGACCTTCCGCAGGTCACCATGAAGGACAAGCGGATCGTGTTCCATACGCCGTCGACTCGCATGGTGCGCAAGAAGATCGGACAATATCCCACCTTTCACGGCTGGACCGTCAAGTGGAAGGATATCTACGCGGATGTGCCCGAGACCTTCATGCAGAAGCACGAGATCGTGATGGGCATCCCCGAGGTGCGGATGGACCGGACCTCGTTCAAGCTCGACGTGCCCGAGTTCGCGATGCGCACGCAGGAGCTCAAGTTCGACGTGCCGCAGATCACGGTCAAGAGCGTGAGCGGTGAGGTGCGCGAGACCCAGGAGGCGGCCGAGGCCAAGGCCGAGGAGATGCGGGACGAGATCGCGGCCAAGCGCGAAGAATTGTTCGGCGGTGCGCGCGAGCAGATCGTCGCCGCCTCCAACACCTTCTTCACCTGCCTGCGCACGCAGATCCAGATGAAGCGCGACGAAGCGGCCGCGGCGTTCGAGCCCGGGCTCGCGATGATCCGCCAGGCGCTGAGCAAGCTCGAGGACGTCAAGGCCGGCGCCGAGGCCGACGGGATGCGCCAGCGCCTGGCCGACCTGATGGCCAAGCGCGACACGGCGACGGTGCAGTTCGACGAGGCGGTGCGCCGGATCGCCGAGCAGGAAAAGGTGACGATCGACTCGCTGCTCAAGGGGCTGCGCGACGTCGCCTGAACGAGGCAGCCGGGCGCGAATTGCGACCCCGCGCCCGGCTCATCCGATCAAGAGGGGGAATGCGATGCGCTACAAGGTGACCGCGCACGGGCTGTTCCTGCGCAAGGAACCGCGCAAGGAGCCCGGCAACGAGCGGGGCGTGCTGCCCGAGGGATGCGAGGTCGAGGTGCTCGACCGCAGCGGCACCTGGTGCCGCGTGCGCGGCAAGCTCGACGGCGTCGCGTTCGAAGGCTGGGCGTCGGCCAAGTACCTCGCCTCCGCCGCCGATGTCGGCTTCGCCACCGCGTCGAAGCTGGCGCCGGTGCATTGGCGCGAGAACAATCCCAACTCGACTCGCGCCGGCCCCGCCTCGGCAAGCCCGATCGGCGAGCCCGGCATGCCTCGCAACACTCCGCCCTCGGCCGCGCAGCTCAACAAGGTGATCGCCTGGCTCGCGGTCGAGCAGAGCCGCCGCTATCAGGCCGGTGGCGGGCGCACCTATTGCAACATCTACGCCTATGACGTCGCCTACGCCGCCGGCGTCTATCTGCCGCGCGTGTGGTGGACCGACCAGGCGATCGCCGCGCTCGAGGCGGGCCGGCAGGTCGCGGCGCAATATGACGAGACGATCCGCGAGATGAACGCGAACGCGATCCACAACTGGCTGCGCGACTATGGCCCGCGCTTCGGCTGGAAGCGGACCTTCTCGCTGACCGACCTGCAGGATTGCGCCAATCGCGGCGGGATCGCCACGATCTGCGCGCGCCGCAAGGACCTCGCCCGCTCGGGGCACATCGTCATCGTCGCACCGGAAACCGCGTCGCTGAAGGCGCGCCGCGATGCCGGCGGCCGCGTCATCATGCCGGTGCAGTCGCAGGCCGGCAGCGTCAACTTCGCGCGACGCTTGCCCGCTTCGGCGTGGTGGGCGGATTCGCGCTTCAGCAGCTTCGTCCTGTTCACCAACGGCTGACTATCGGAAAAAGGAGACTCGCCATGGCGACCTTCGCCACGAACATGTCGCGAGCGCTCGAGGAGCGCCTGCCCGATCTGGCTGCAGCCGGTGACACCGGCGAAGTCCAGACCATCGTCCACGAGGCCGAACTCGAAGCCCGCCGCCGCACCACCGTCCCCAACACATTCGTGTATCAGGCGACGGTCGTCGTGCTCGGAATCAGCGTGCTGGCGGTGATCGTCGCGCAGATGTGGCTCGCGCTGGAGAAGAGCTCGGCGGACATCCCCGACGGACTGATCGCGATCGGCTCGGCGGCGATCGGCGCGCTCGCCGGCCTGCTCGCCCCGACGCCCGCGCGATAGCCCGTCTCGTGCCGGCGCGATGACAGCGCGCGGCGCTATCCTCGATCGCGATGCGCCTGTCCTGCCAGCAATTTCGCCGCTGCGGGCGGCCAGCTCGCAGCTGCGGCACCGGTGCGGTGGTCGCGATCCTGCCGCGCGGGTCGTGGCCGTAAGGGCCTTGCCGTTCAGCGTCCAGCCTGGACGCGGGATCCGCCATTTGCGCGCGGGAAACAGGCCGAGCGCCAGCCGGATGAGCGTGACCTCACCGGCCAACAGCCGCTCCTATTTCCAGACTTTCTTCCGACAGGACTTCGATCGCCCCCGACAGCGCAGATCATGGAGCTTGCCGGAGTTCACTGGCTGGGGCGGCTGGATTCGAACCAGCGCATGGCGGTACCAAAAACCGCTGCCTTACCGCTTGGCTACGCCCCAGCATGTGCGGAAGGCACGCCCTTAGAGCGCCCTTCCGCCGATGAAAAGAGGGTCAGCCGAAACGATGGACCCAGTCATGCGGGTCGGGCGCCTGACCGCGCTGGATCGCGGTGAGCTTCGCCTTGAGCGCCTGAGTCACCTGCCCCGGCCCGCCGCCGCCGATGGTGAACTCGCCATCGCGGCCCTTCACCTTGCCCACCGGCGTCACCACCGCCGCAGTGCCGCAGGCGAAGCTCTCGACCAGCTTGCCGCTTTCCGCATCGGCCTGCCACTGGTCGATCGCATAGGGCGCCTCGCGCACCGCGATGCCCTGGTCGCGCGCCAGCGTCAGGATCGACTCGCGCGTGATCCCGGGCAGGATCGTGCCGAGCGGCGGCGTCGTGATGCTGCCGTCGTCGAACACGAAGAACAGGTTCATGCCGCCGAGTTCCTCGACCCAGCGGCGCTCGGCAGCGTCGAGGAACACCACCTGGTCACAGCCCTCGCGGATCGCTTCGGCTTGGGCGACCAGGCTCGCGGCGTAGTTGCCGCCGCACTTGGCCGCGCCGGTGCCGCCTGGCGCGGCGCGCGTGTAATGCTCCGACACCCAGATCGTCACCGCCGGCGCGCCGCCCTTGA
>NZ_JBCNMA010000019.1:0-47029 GCF_039595165.1 Sphingomonas sp. | reverse complement strand
TAGCCGGCGTCCTTGGCGACCTTCGCCATCTCGGCGCGGATGCGCGCGACCTCGTCGAGGCCGATCTTGTGGATCTGGTCGGCGGTATAGTCGGTGGTGGTGAGCTGGCGGATGCGGAAGGCATAGTATTTGGCGCCGCCGGGCTGGGCCGAGACGCCCACCGCCTTGGCGCATTTGGGCTCGTAGGTCGTGCGGTAGAATTGCGCCGCCTTGGCGTAGGCTGGGTTGATCGAGCCGGTGACGACCGCGCGCGCGCGGTCCTGCAGCGCTTTCCACTCGGCGTCGGTGGCGTCGGCGGGCTTGGGACGGGCGAAGGGCGAATAGAAGCGCGACTTGGTCGGATCCGCCTGGATCACGCCGGTGATCGTCTTCTCGAACCCGACGAGGCTGACGCAGGGCTGGACATAGCCGCCCTTCACCGCCTGCGCGGTGATGGCGAGCAGTTCGTCGTTGGTCTTGGGGAATTGCTCGAGTCGGGTGAGATAGTTGGCGTAGTCGGCCTTGCCGCGGAAGGCGGTGCGGTCGGCCTGGCCGGCGGCGCCCTGCCATGGATTGGAGTAGCTGGTGAACAGCATCGTACGCTGGCCATAGCTGTTCGATTCGACGCTCTCGGCGAGCAGGCGGTGGAGGATCGCCTTGTCGGTGCGCTCGGCGGGGGAAAGGCCGGCGTCGGGGATGGCGTCGAGGCGCTCGAGGAACGCGGCCTCGGCGGCGGTGCGGCGATCCTCGGCGGCGAGGCTGACGTCGCCGACCTCGGTCGCGTACTCGGCATTGCCGATCGACAGCGCGAAGCCGGGATTTTCCTTCTGTACCCAGGCGAAATGCTCGTCGAGCAGCGCGCGCAGGTCGTCCGAGGGGCCCGCGGCGGCGGGGGTGGCGATGGCGAGCAGCGCCGCGGTGCAGGCTACTCGCGCACCGACGCGGCTGCGGAAGTTGTCAAATTTCACTCCAAGTCCCCCGATTTCCCCTTCCCGGCGATGCCTGCGCAAACTGGCGGCCACGCAGAAAGGCGATTGTTCGCATAGTGGTGAGGCAAGCAGACCAAGTCCGACATTGCAACCTTTCGGCACCGGTGCGACCGAGTTACGGAACCGAAACGGGTACGGCCGGTTGACTCATGGCCGTCCCCCAAGGTCGAGGGAGTGTAGCCGCGTGTCCGAGCCCCGATGACAGAGGCCGTCCTTCCGCGCCGCACGCTCGGCAATCTCGACGTCTTCGCGCTCACCGTCGGCATCGTCATCGGCGCGGGCATCTTCCGCACTCCGGCGCTGGTCGCGGGGTTCGCGCCCGACGCGACCACGATGATCGCGGCATGGATCGCGGGCGGGCTGCTCTCGATCGTCGGTGCGCTCTGCTATGCCGAGCTGGCGGCGGCGTGGCCGAGCGTCGGTGGCGACTATCATTTCCTCGGCCGGGCCTATGGCGAGCGGCTGGCGTTCCTCTACGCCTGGGCGCGGCTGGCGGTGATCCAGACCGGGTCGCTGGCGCTGCTCGCGTTCATCGTCGGCGACTATCTGCAGGTGATCGCGCCGCTCGGATCCGCTGGCCCCGCGATCTGGGCGGGGATCGCGGTGATCGCGGTGAGCGCGATCAACTGGCTCGGCATCCGCTGGGGCGCGGCGGCCCAGCGCTGGCTGACCCTGGTCGAGGTCGCGGGGCTGGTGGCGATCATCGTCGCCGGCATCATGGTCGCACCCGCAGGCGAGGCACCCGCGCCGATCAGCGGAGGCGGTGCGATCGGCCTGATGATGGTGTTCGTGCTGCTCGCTTATGGCGGGTGGAGCGAGGCGGTCTATGTCTCGGCCGAGATGAAGGACGCGCCGCGGCGGATGGGTGCGATATTGAGTGCGGGGCTGGCGCTGGTGACTTTGCTCTACGTGCTGGTCAACCTCGCCGCGCTCAATTCGCTCGGCATGGCCGGGATGGCGGGATCGGACGCGGTGGCGGCCGAAGTGATGCGGCGCGCGCTGGGCGAAGGCGGCGCGGCGGCGATCAGCGCGGCGGTGGCGGTGTCGGCGCTGACCAGCGCCAACGCCACGGCGATCACCGGCGGGCGCACCGCGGCAGCGCTGGGCCAGCGCTTCGCCGCGTTGCGCTGGCTGGGGCGGTGGGACATGGCGCGCGACACGCCGGGCAATGCGCTGGTGGCGCAGGGCGCGATCGCGCTGCTGCTGGTGGTGGCCGGCGGGTTCGCGCGCGACGGGTTTCAGGTCGCAGTCGAATATACCGCGCCGGTCTTCTGGTTCTTCTTGCTGCTGGTCGGCGTGGCACTGTTCGTGCTCCGCAGGCGTCATCCCGAGGTCGAGCGGCCGTTCCGCGTGCCGCTCTATCCGGTGCTTCCCGCCGTCTTCTGCGCGACGACGGCCTATCTGCTGTGGTCGAGCCTCGCCTATACCGGATGGGGCGCGCTCGCCGGGGTTGCCGTGCTGGGAGCGGGCGCCGTCCTGCTCCTGTTCCTGAAGCCTGAAGAGGAGATGTCGCAATGAAGCTGATCATCACCACTGCCGCGCTGGTGCTGGGAGGCAGCGTATTGGTCGCGCCGCCCGCCGCGACTCCGCCAACCCACTCTGGCGCCGTGCAGGAAAGCCGGACGCCCGACGTGATCTTCGTGCCCACCCCGCCCGAGGTGGTCGAGGCGATGCTCGACATGGCGCAGATCAAGGACGGCGACGTGCTCTACGACCTGGGCTCCGGCGACGGGCGCATCCCGATCGCGGCGGTCAAGCGCGCCAAGGTCAAGGCGACCGGGATCGACATCGACCCGCAGCGCATTGCCGAGGCCAATGCCAACGCCAAGGCGCAGGGCGTGGCGGACCGGGTGACGTTCAAGCAGGCGGACCTGTTCACCAGCGACTTCAGCGACGCGAGCGTGATCACGCTCTACCTGCTCGATACGCTCAACGAGAAATTGCGGCCCAAGCTACTTGCCGAGCTCAAGCCCGGGACGCGGATCGTCAGCCATGCCTTCCGCATGGGCGAATGGGAGCCCGAGGCCGAACGCGACGTCAACGGGCGGATGGTCTATTTCTGGCGGGTGCCGGCCAAGGGCGAGAAGCCGAAGGGGCTTTAGGGGAAGCGCACGACCACGTTCGGTGACGGCATCGCGGCGGTGACGCGGCGCGGAGGGGCCGGCTGCCAGCGCTCGCCCGAGAAGGCCTGGTCGATCGTTTTCCACGCGCCGACCTGCTCGAAGTTGGCGAGGCTGAACGGCAGGCCCTCGGCACCGAGCGGCGAGTTGGCGTCGGCGACATGGAAGTGGAGATGCGTACCCCCGACCTGGCCGGTGGCGCCGACGCGGCCCAGCAGCTGGCCGCGGCGCACGCGGTCGCCGCGCTTGACCGCAAGGCCCTGCTTCAGATGCTCGTAGAAGACGATGCGGCCGCCTCCGATATCGAGCGCGACATAGTTGCCGGTGGCGTTCTCGGCAGCGACGCGTTCGTCGGGGTTGCGCTGCGCCGGATCGGCGAAATCGTCGCGCGCGGCGACCACCGTGCCGTCGGCGACCGCGATCACCTCCGCACCGAAGCCGGGATCGGTGGCGTAGCGCGGTTCCTTGGAGTTGCGGTCGGCGTGGAAGAAATCGATCGCGTGGCGGCCCGGGACACGCGCGACGCCGCCCGCGGCGTAGACGTAGCGGCGGTGGCCGAACTCCATCGCCGGCTGGTAGATCGCGGACCAGGCGCCGCCGCGCAGCGGCGGGCCGAAGGGCGCGGGCGCGGCGGCGACCGGCTGCATGGTCCCCTCGACCGTCACGGGCGGGCGCTCGCCGGCGGTATAGGTGAGGCGGTGACGGATGGCGGTGACCGGCTTTGCCACGGGCAGGTTGACGAAGGCCAGCGCCTGTCCGCCGGGCGTAAGCAGCGTGCGATCGGCGTCGTTGGCGACCCATTGCCCGCCGATCAGCGCGGCGAGCGCATCCCCTTCGTAGCGGGCGAGCGGGCGGCTCTCGCCATCGAGGATCTCGAGCGTGCGCAGCCGGAGCGGCTGGGGATGGAAGCTCGCGACGCGAAGCTCATAGACGACCTGCATGCCATCCGCGCGCACGACGTGCGCCGGCCGCGCGGCGACCGCGAGCTCGACCGAGATCGGCATCTGCGCGCTGGCGGGGGCGGCGAGCACGAACGAAACGAGCGCGGCGAAATGCCTCATGCGGTCTCCAACAGACGTTCGGCCTGTGCGCGGGCTTCGGCGGTGATCTGCGCGCCGGAGAGCATGCGGGCAATTTCTTCTCGACGAGCGTCATCGTCCAGCGCACGAACGCCGGTGCGGGTGACGGTGCCGTCATGGCTCTTGGCGATGAGCAGGTGATGCGCGCCCCGCGCGGCGACCTGCGGGCTGTGGGTCACGACTAGCAATTGTGCGCCGCTGGCGAGGCGGGCGAGGCGTTCGCCGATCGCACTTGCGACCGCGCCGCCGACGCCGCGGTCGATCTCGTCGAAGATCAAGGTACGCGCCCCGCCTTCCTCGGCAAGCGCGACCTTGAGCGCGAGGATGAAGCGCGACAGCTCGCCGCCCGAGGCGATCTTGATGAGCGGGGCGAAGGGTGCGCCGGGGTTGGTCGAGACCTCGAATTCGACGCGGTCGCGGCCGGCCGCGGACCAGGATTCGCGCGGGAGCGGATCGACGACGGTGCGGAAGCGGGCGGCGTCGAGCTTGAGCGGAGCGAGCTCGGCAGCGACCGCGGCGTCGAGCCGGGCGGCAGCGGCGGCGCGGGCGGCGGAGAGGGCCTCAGCGGCCGCGGTGTAGGCGGCCTCGGCCTCGGTCAGCGCGGCTTCGAGGCGGTGGATCGTGTCCTCGCCGCCTTCGATCCGGGCGAGGCGGGCGGCAAGCGTCTCCGTCAGCTCGGCGAGATCGTCGGGCTGGACGCGGTGCTTGCGCGCGAGGCCGCGCAGCTCGAACAGGCGCGCCTCGTCGGCCTCAAGCGCGGCGGGGTCGAAGGCGAGCGCTTCGGCCGCCTCGTCGACCTTTTCCTGAGTCGTGCCACCCTCGATCAGCGCGCGGTCGAGCGCGGCGAGGGCTTCGGCGAGCGCGGGATGGTCCGCGGCGATGCGTTCGAGGATGCGCGCGGCCTGGCGCAGCCGGGTAAGCGCGCCGTCGCTGCCGTCGAGCAGGTCGGCAATGGCCTGAAGCTCGCCGGCGATCTTCTCGCCGCGCTGCATTGATGCCCGGCGCTCGGCTAGGCGTTCCTCCTCGCCCGGCTCGGGAGCGAGCGTCGTGAGCTCGGCCACGGCATGCTCGAGCCATTCGCGGTCGCGCGCGGCACTCTCCTGCTCGGCCCGGGCGGCGGCGAGCTCCACCTCGGCCTGGCGGAAGGCGCGATGCGCGGCGGCGACCGCGCCGGTGTCGAGTCGGCCGAAGCTGTCCAGCAAAGCGCGGTGGCCGCGGGGGTTGAGCAGGCCGCGATCGTCGTGCTGACCGTGAATCTCGACGAGCTGCGCCCCGAGCTCGCGCAGCAGACCGGCCGAGGCGGGCTGGTCGTTGACGAAAGCGCGGCTGCCGCCGTCCGCCTTGACGATGCGGCGGATGGTGAGCGGCTCGCTCGAATCATAGTCGAGACCGCTGTCGGCGAGCAGCGCGGCAATCGCGGCGGCGTCGGCAGGCTCGAAGGTGGCGGCGACCGCCGCTTGCGCCGCGCCTTGGCGGACGAGCCCGCTGTCGGCGCGCATGCCGAGCGCAAGCCCGAGCGAATCGAGCAGGATCGACTTGCCCGCGCCGGTCTCGCCGGTGAGCACGCCGAGGCCCGCATGGAAATCGAGGTCGAGCGCCTCGATCAGCACCACGTCGCGGATGTTGAGCGCGGTCAGCATCGGCCGCTGTTACCCCTTTTTGTTCCGCCTTGGGAGAGGGGTTGTTGGAGGTGCCGTACGGTCAAGTACGGCATGCCTCGCAATCAGTTGGTCTGGTCGGTGGCGGGCGCGGGAGTCGGCGTCTCGTCGCGCGCGGGCTTCGCCGCCGGCTCGGTGGCGGCGGGAACGGGCACCGGCTCGCCATGCTTGCCGATCAGCTCATAGGCGCGCTCGTACCAGCGCGTGCCCGGGTAGTTGGCGCCGAGCACCGCCGCCGACTTCTTCGCCTCCTCCTTCACGCCGAGCGCGAGATAGCTCTCGGTCAGGCGCATCAGCGCCTCGGGCGTGTGAGTCGTGGTCTGATAGGTGTCGATCACCGATCGGAAGCGGATGATCGAGGCGAGCCACTGGCCGCGCACCTGATAGTAACGGCCGATCTCCATCTCCTTGCCGGCGAGATGGTCGCGGACGAGGTCGATCTTGAGCCGGGCGTCGGCGGCGTAGCGGGTGTTGGGGTAGCGGCGGTTGAGTTCGCCCAGCGCGTCGAGCGCCTGCTGAGTGATCTTCTGGTCGCGCGTCACGTCGCTGATCTGCTCGTAATAGCTGAGCGCGATCAGGTAATAGGCGTAGGGCGCGTCGCGGTTTCCGGGGTGGACCGCGAGGAAGCGCTGCGACGACTGGATCGCCTGAGTGTAGTTGCGGTCGAGATAATAAGCGAAGGCGCCCATCAGCTGCGCGCGGCGCGCCCAGATCGAATAGGGGTGCTGGCGCTCCACCTCGTCGAACAGGGCGGCGGCGAGCTTGTACTGGCCGCTGTCGAGCCGGTCCTTGGCCGCGGTGTAGAGCGTGCCGACGTCGCGCGCGACATAAGGCAGGTCGGCGCGAGTGCCGCCGCCACGGTTGCAGGCGGCGAGCGGAAGAGCGAGTGCCGCGACGAGAACCAGCGCGAACGGACGAGTGGAAAGCATACGCATGGCGGGTTCTTAGCCGAGCGATGCGAAGGGGCGAAATGTTTTTTGGCGGTGCTTGCGGCGGGCGGGATCGAAGGCCAGTCATGACGCGTTGCCGCAGCGATCCCGACACCCCTAAGGAGGAACAATGCCAGCGACGCTTCTTGCCACCCATCGTGTCGAAAAGCCTTGGGGCCGCCACACGCTGTGGCCGGGCTTCGCCGACCCGGCGCCGGACGGCGAGCCGGTGGGCGAGGTGTGGTTCCAGACGCCGGGCGACAGCACGCCCGATTTGCTGATCAAATATCTCTTCACCAGCGAGAAACTGTCGGTGCAGGTGCACCCCGACGACGATCAGGCGCGCGCCCGCGGGCTGCCGCGCGGCAAGGACGAATGCTGGGTGATCCTCGACGCCGAGCCCGATTCGACGATCGCGCTGGGCACGCACGAACCGGTCGACGCCGATACGCTGCGCGAGGCGGCGCTCGACGGGTCGATCGAGCAGCTGCTCGACTGGAAGCCGGTCAAGGCCGGCGATTTCTTCTACGCGCCCTCGGGCACGGTTCACGCGATCGGCGCGGGCATCACGCTGATCGAGGTGCAGCAGAACAGCGAGACCACCTATCGCCTCTACGACTATGGCCGGCCGCGCGAGTTGCACTTGGAGGATGGGGTGGCGGTGGCCGATGCGCGGCCGTTCGTCGCCGCGCCGATGCCGGGCGAGGTCGCGCCGGGCCGGACGATCCTGGTCGAGGGGCCGAAATTCGTGCTCGAACGCTGGCCGGGCGGCGAGCGCACGGTCGAGCTCCCCCAGGGCGTCACCGGCTGGCTGGTGCCGGTGCGCGGCGAGGGCGTGGTCGACGGCGTGGCGTGGCAGGCGGGCCAGTGCGTGACCGTGACCGGCGAGGCGCAGGTCCACGCCGCGGTGGGAAGTGATGTCCTGTTCGCATATCCGGGCCGCAAGCGTCTGGAAAAGCTGGCTGCCACGTGAACGGAAAGTAGTTTCGGGTTCACGCAACCCGCCTCACCCGCCATCCGTTGAGGCGGGGTTCAAGAGGCAGGAGAGTATCATGCGTACCCCCATGATCGCCACGATGCTGGCGTCGGTGGTTCTGACCCCGATTCCGGCGATGGCCCAGCAGACCCCGCGCGAAAGCCGTGAGGAATATCGCGACGAGATCCGCGACGCTCAGCGCGACTATCGCCGCGACGTGCGCCGCGCCGACAGCCCGCGCGACGTGCGCCGGGCGCAGCGCGAATATCGCCGGGAAGTGCGCGACGCGCGCCGCGACTATCGCGACGACCGCCGCGACTGGCGCAGCTACCGCAACTATGACTGGAACCGGCTGCCGCGCGGTCAGCGCTATTACTACGCCGACCAATATTATCGCGACGGGCGCTATTATCAGGAGCGTCGCCTGAGTCGCGCGGACCGCATCTATCGCGGGCGCGACGGGCGCTATTATTGCCGCCGCAGCGACGGCACCACCGGGCTGATCGTGGGCGGTATCGCCGGCGGCCTGCTCGGCAACGCGCTGGCCAACGGGCGCTCGAGCGTGCTCGGCACGCTGCTCGGAGCAGCCGGCGGCGCGGCGCTCGGGTCGTCGATCGATCGCGGCAACGTGCGCTGCCGCTAAGCGCCGATGCGAGGAATGGGGTCCGGTTCGCCGGGCCCCGTTTGAGTCAGAGGATGAATCCGCCGAGCCAGAGCCGGACGAACCCGACCAGCAGAACCACCAGGTTGAGGTTCCGCCCGGTGTTCGAATCGGACAGCGCCCCGAGCGCCGCACCGAGGACCGCGAGCGGGATCACCAGATAGTTGAGCCAGCCGAGCAGCGGGACGAGGCCGAGCAGCATCACCGGAAAGGCGACGACGCCGACGATGATCGAGATCAGGTTCAGCATAGCAGGAAGATGGGACCTCCGGAACGATCTGACAAGGTGTATTATCACTATAAGGCACGCGTCGCATTAACGAAGCTGAACGAACGCTTCGCGGTTGCGACACTCGGCGACACAAAAGCCCGATTTGCGTGAAACTGGTGCGACACACCGGCCCGATAACGGCATTCGACCGCAGAGGCGGTCCGGTTTTTGAGTGAGGAGAGTAGAGATGAAGAAGATCGCCATTCTGATCGCCGGCCTCGGCGTCGCCGCGGCCACCATTCCCGCCGCTTCGGCCCAGCAGGGCTGGTGGGGGATCAACCAGCGCCAGGCGCAGCTCGATCGCCGCATCGATCAGGGTATCCGCCGCGGTCAGCTGACCCGTTCGGAAGCGATGCGGCTTCGCTCGGAGTTCCGCGGTATCGTGAACCTCGAATATCGCTATCGCCGCAGCGGTGGCGGACTCAACATGGCCGAGCGTCGCGACCTCGATCGCCGCTTCGACATGCTGGCACGCAAGATCCGCTGGGAACGCCGCGACTGGCAGAACCGCCGCTAAGCCGCTGAACGGCTAGTACGAATGACGGCCTCCGCCCCGACGGGCGGGGGCCGTTTTCGTGTCAGCGCAGCGGCTGGCCGCTGTCCTTCCACTTGTCGAGGATCTGCGAGTCGGCGGGCGCGGCATATTGCGGGAGGACGTCGCCGCTGCGGACATATTCGCGCTGGATGGCGGTGGGCTCGGTGCGCGGCTTGGCGGCCGGCGCGGGGGCGAGCGGCATCGGCACCGTCGCGGCGCTCGCCGCGGACGCGATCTCGGCGGCGGTCACGGCGCGCGGATGCGGCCCCGGATAGGGCTCGCCGCCGCGATAGGCCTGGCTGAACGCGGCGCCGGTGCCCCAATAGCCCTTCCAGCGGTGGAAGAAATGCGCGCCGAACACGCCGGTCATCACCAGCGACTTGTTCCAACTCGGGGTGACGGCATAGGTGTGGTAGTGCGTCGCCATGCCGACCGGCGCGAACACCTCGCCCGCCAGCGCCGAGGCGGCGACGCGAGCCGCACGCTGCCAGGCGGCGCGCGCTGGGCGGCGGGCCATCGCACCGTCGCAGGCATAGCTGAACTGGCAGCCGGCCTTTTCCGAGCCCTGGTAGATCACCCCGCACACGGTGGCGGGGAAGGTAGGATGGCGGACGCGGTTGAGGATCACCTGCGCCACTGCGCGCTGACCGTCGTCGGGCTCGTTCGCGGCTTCGTAATAGATCGCGGTGGTGAGGCATTCGAGCGCGCGTGCCTTGTCCTGCGGCGTGCCGCGCAGCTGGAACGGCGCGGCCGGGCGCAGCGTGGGATCGAGCACGGCGTTCTCGGGCACCGGGGTATCGGGCAGCGCGACCGTGCCGGTGACCCCGGCCGCAGGCGCGGCAATCTCGTCGGCCGCGAGATGGTAGAAGGCGGCGCCGGGGAAATGGTCGTCGGCTTCGTAGCCGGTCGGCATCGGGCCGGCGACGCGGGCGCGGGCTTCGCCTGAGCTCAGCGCGGTGAGGCCGGCCTGCGCGGACACGCCTGCGCCGATCAGCGACACCAGAAGCGCCGCCGCGATGCCCCGAAGCTGTAGTCGCGTGAATCGCCGCAGCACGCTCGTATCCCGTGGGAGGCGATGGCCTCGTCAGGCAGCCGCCATAGCTCGGCAGGAGTGAATTTTCTGCCCCGGATTTTGCGGCGTCCCACCGTGAAACGATTGATGGTTAACGTAATTTTTGCGCGCGGCCGCGTCCCGAGGGACGGGCCGCCCGCCTCAAGGTCACTTCAGCGTCGCGCTGTCGAGGTTGAGCGAGGCGGCGGGGATCACCTCGAGGCTGGGGTGCGCCTTGCGCAGCTCGTCGACGAACAGCTTGGCGTCGCCGACCACGACGATGCTGGCGCCGGTCGGGTCGAGCACCTTCTGCGCCGCGGCCTGTACCGCCGCCGGATCGACACCCTGGATCGACGGGATGTAGCTGCGCAGCGTATCGAGCGGGACGCCCTCGGCGACATAGTCGGCGAGCGCGCCGGCGATGCCGTCGGTGCGCTCGATGCGGCGGCCGAAGCTGCCGACCAGCACCGCCTTGCGCGAATCGAGCTCGGCGGCGGGGACGGGGGCTTCGCCGAGCTTCTTCATCTCGGCGGCGATCAGCGACACCACCTCGGGCGCCGAGGGGTTCTTGGTCTGAGTCGAGGCCGAGACGATGCCCGTGAGCTTGCGGGTATCGACGCTGCTGCCCGCGCCATAAGCCAGGCCGCGCTTGATGCGGATCTCGCGGTTGAGGCGCGAGGTGAAGCCGACGCCGAGCGTGGCGTTGGCGACCTGTGCCGCGTAGAAATCCTTGTCGGCGCGCGCGATGCCGGGGCGGGCGATGACCACGCCGGCCTGGCCTGCGCCGGGCATGTCGACGACGACGACGCGGGGCGCGGTCGGGACGATGCGCTCGCTGCTCGAGACGGCGAGGCCGTCCGTCTTCCAGTCACCGAACAGCTTCTGCGCGAGTGCGGCGGCGTCCTTGCTCGCGATGTCGCCGACCACGACGAGAGCCGACTGGGCGGGATTCCACGCGCGGCGATAGGCGCTCGAAATGTCGTCGCGGGTGATGCGCGGGAGCGAGCTCGGCGTGCCGGTGAGCAGGTTGCCATAAGCGCGGTCGCCGAACACCGCGCGGCTCGCGACGATTCCCGACAGCGCGCCGGGATCCTTGAGCTGCACGGCGACGCCGTCGATCGACTGTTTCCGCGCGCGGTCGATTTCGGCCTGGGCGAAGGTGGGGTTGCGCGCGACATCGGCGAGTAGGGTGAGCGCGGGGTCGACCTGATCCGCCTTGACCGTGACGGTGGCGAAGGCCGCGTCCCAGTCGGCCCCGGCACCGATCGAGCCGCCGAGCGACTCGATCTGCTGCGCGATCTGCTCGGCCGAGCGGGTGGCGGTGCCCTTGGTCATCAGGTCGGCGGCGAGCGACGCGGTGCCGGCCTTGCCCACGGGATCGCGCCCGCCGCCCGCCGGGGCGACCACGGTGGCGGTGACGATCGGCAGATCGCGTTTCTCGACCACGATCACGCGCAGGCCGTTGGCGAGCTTGGTCTCGGTTGCCCGAGGGATGACGGGCGAAACCGCGGTGCCGGGCGCCGGGACGGCGACGCGCTCGGCCTCAGACGCCTGGGTGTGGATCACGATGTCCCTCGGCGCGACGAGCGGCGCGACCTTGACCGTGGGCGCGACCGCGATGGTGTCGGCCTTGGCGCCGTTGGCCATGCCGTCGGGGAGGTAGATCAACGCGGCGGACTGGTTGTCGCCGAGATACTTCCGCGCGACGCGCTGGACGTCGGCGGCGGTGACCTTGGCGATCGCGGCGAGCTGTTCGTCGGCCGCCTTGGGATCGCGGCTGACGATGATCGAGGCGGCGAGGGTCGAAGCCTTGCCCTCGGCGGTCTCGCGGCTCTTGAGCGAGGCGGTAAGGATCTCGTTCTTGGCCTCGGCGAGTTCGGCGTCGCTGACCGGCTTGTCGCGCAGGTCGGCGATCTCGCGGCGCATCGCCTTCTCGCCCTCGTCCGCGGATTTGCCGCCGGCGAGGATCGCGTACATCGCATAGGCGCCGGTCGACTGGCGCGTGTCGAGGAACGTGTCGGCCTGCGCGACGAGCTGGTCGCGATAGACGAGGTTGCGGTAGAGCCGCGAATTCTCGCCGCCCGAGAGGATGCCGTCGAGCACCGCGAGCGCGGGCGTGTCGGGGTCATTGTCGGGCGGAAGCTGATAGCTCAGCAGCACCGCGGGCAGCGGCGTGTTGGCCTCATAGACCGTCTGGCGCGTCGGCGCGGTGCGCGGTGGCTCGACGGTGGTGACGCGCGGGATCGGGCGATCGGGCCTGGCGATCCCGGCGAAGTATTTGTCTACCCATTTGTCCAATTGTGCCGGATCGAAATTGCCGGCGACCACCAGCACGGCGTTGTCGGGGCGGTAATAGGTCGCGTGGAAGGCGCGGATGTCGTCGATCGTCGCCGCGTCGAGATCCGCGATGCTGCCGATGCCGGGGCGGGCATAGGGGTGCACGCCGTAGGAGATGTTGGGGAAATAGACGTAGAACAGCTTGCCATAAGGCGAGGCGAGGACGCGATTGCGCAGCTCCTCCTTCACCACGTCGCGCTCGGACGCGAACACCTTGTCGCTGACCACCAGGCTCGACATGCGGTCCGCTTCGGCGAACAGCAGGCGCTCGAGATGGTTGGCCGGGACGACCTCGTAGTAATTGGTGTAGTCCGCATTGGTCGAGGCGTTGTTGTAGCCGCCGACATCCTCGGTCAGGCGATCGAACTGCTCGTCGACCAGGTTGCGCGTGCCCTTGAACATCAGATGCTCGAACATGTGCGCGAAGCCCGATTTGCCCGCGGGATCGTCCTTGCTGCCGACGTCGTACCACACCTGTACCGAGACGTTGGCGGTCGAGGTGTCGCGGATCGCGTAGACCTTGAGGCCGTTGGGCAGCGTACGCTCGGTATAGGCGAGCGGGGCGACCGCGATCTCCTTTGCTGCCGGGGCGGCATCCTGCGCTTGCGCGGTGAAGGGGAGCAGGGCGGCGCTCAGGTAGAGCGCGGTGCGGGTCAGGCGCATGCGAGTCTCCGGTCGGGAGGGAAGGGTCAGCGTTTGTTGCGCGAGCGCGCGGCGTAGATGACGGCGGCGGCGAGGGCGGCGGAGCCGATGCCGAGCCCGATCTTGGTCAGTGGCCACTTCTTGCCTTCGCCGGGCTTGGGCGTTCCCTCGGCGCGCTCGGCGGTCTCGCGCGCGGCGCGGGCGGCGGCGGTGATCTCGTTTGCGATTTCGTCTTGTTCTTCAAGCTTGTCGGTCACTGGATACTCCTCTGTTGCACAGGAGTAAGACTCCGGAGCCAGCGGTGCAATCAGCCTTTGCCATAATAGGTGGCGCGGAAATCGCCGGCGAACGCGGCGAGACGGCCCTCGGCGATCGCGGCGCGCAGGTCGGCCATCAGCGCCTGGTAGAACCACAGATTATGCTCGGTCATCAGCATCGCGCCGAGGATCTCGCCCGCCCGGACGAGATGGTGGACATAGGCGCGGGTGAAGGTGGCGCAACTCGGGCACGCGCAGGCCGGGTCGAGCGGGCCCTGGTCCTCGGCGAACTTCGCGTTGCGGATGTTGATCGGGCCGGCGCGGGTGAAGGCTTGGCCGGTGCGGCCCGAGCGGGTCGGCAAGACGCAGTCGAACATGTCGATCCCGCGCTCGACCGCGCCGACAATGTCGTCGGGCTTGCCGACGCCCATCAGGTAGCGCGGCTTGGCCGGGTCGAGCTGGCCGGGGGCATAGTCGAGCACGCCGAACATCGCTTCCTGGCCTTCGCCGACGGCGAGGCCCCCGACCGCATAGCCGTCGAAGCCGATATCGAGCAGCGCGTCGGCGCTGGCCTTGCGCAGCCCCTCGTCGAGCGCGCCCTGCTGGATGCCGAACAGGGCGTTCTGCTCGGCATGCTCGCCGCCCGAGTCGAAGCCTTCGCGCGAGCGCTTCGCCCAGCGCATCGATCGTTCCATCGCCGCGGCCTGCACTTCGCGGGTCGAGGTGGTCGGGACGAGCTCGTCGAACGCCATGACGATATTCGAGCCGAGCAGGCGCTGGATTTCCATCGATCGCTCTGGGCTGAGCATGTGGCGCGAGCCGTCGAGGTGCGATTTGAAGACGATGCCTTCCTCGCTGCGCTTGGTCAGCTCGGACAGGCTCATCACCTGATAGCCGCCCGAATCGGTCAGGATCGGGTGGTCCCAGCCCATGAAGCCGTGCAGCCCGCCGAGGCGATGGACTCGCTCGGCGGTGGGGCGGAGCATCAGGTGATAGGTGTTGCCGAGCAGGATGTCGGCGCCCGACGCGCGCACGTCCTGCGGTTTCATCGCCTTGACCGTGGCGGCGGTGCCGACGGGCATGAAGGCGGGAGTGCGGATCTCGCCGCGCTGCATGAGAATCGTGCCGGTGCGGGCCTTGCCGTCGGTGGCGTGGATGGTGAATTCGAAACGCGGGGGCATTTCGCGCCAATGGCGCGTTATGGTGGGGAAGCCAATACCATCCTCCCCCGCTAGGGGGAGGGGGACCAGCGAAGCTGGTGGAGGGGGCGGATGCCAGAACGCGCGTCGGGAGTCCTCCCCCTCCGCCGCCTTCGGCGCCACCTCCCCTGGCGGGGGAGGATCGGAGGAGTTGGATGGCAGGACAGGATGACGACCTTCGCGAAAGCGCGCGAAACCGGGGGCTGAAGCTGGTCAAGTCGCGGCGGCGCAAGACGGGTGGCGACTTCGGGAAATACGGGCTGAAGGATGCCGCGGGCAAGGAACTGCTCGGCTTCGGCGAGACCGGACTGACCGCCAGCGCGGAGGAGATCGAGGACTATCTGCGCGGGGCGATGCGCAGCGACTGGAAGGAGGCGGCGAAGGGGCTGCCCAAGCGCAAGCCCCCGTCCAAGCCGAAGGCGCCGCCCAAGCCGAAGCTCAAGAAGCTCAAGATCGACAACATGCTGGCCAGGCTGCCCGCGGCGAAGCGCAAGGAAGTGTTCACCGAATTGCTCGCCCAGGGCGGGATACGGATCGAGCGGATCGTGTCGGGCGGGCAGGCGACGCCCCAGGGGAAGCCGTTCGTGCAGGACGCCGACGAATGGGTGGTGCTGCTCCAAGGCAGCGCGGCGATCCGGTTGGAGGGCCATCAAGAGGCGGCGCTGGAGCCTGGCGATCACCTGCTGATCCCGGGCGGCGTGAAGCATTGGGTGACGCGCACCGATCCGGACGGGCCGACGGTGTGGCTAGCCGTGCACCTGAGCTGAGGTGACATGGTCGATCACCGCCTGCGGCGTGGCGAAGGCGATGTCGGGATCGAGATGCGCGAACGCCTCGGGATTGGCGTAGCCCCATAGTACCGCCCCGGCGCGCACGCCGACCGCGCGCGCCGCATCGATGTCGCGAGTCTCGTCGCCGATCGACAGCGCCTCGTGCGGCGGGATGCCGCTGGCCTTGAGCACCTTGCGGAACTTGGGCGCCTTGCCGAACAGCGACGCGCCGCACGCCCACCAGCGCACACGCGCGGCGTTCGCGGGGCCGAGCACCGCGCGCGCGTTCGCCTCGCTGTTCGAGGTGACGACCGCGATGGCGATCCCGGCCGCCTCGATCGCCGCGAGCATCCCCGACACGCCCTCGAACAGATGTACCTGGTGCGTGTTGCGGCTGAACAGGCGACGGACATAGCGCGAAATAAACGGCAGCTTCCAGCGCGGGATCGCGAGATGGCTGATCACGTCGCGCGTGCTCTTGCGCCGCAACGGCTCGATCTCGTCGGGGTGGACGCGGCGGAAGCCGTAGCGGTCGGACAGATGGTCGACGATCGACAGGAACCAGTTGCCGCTGTCGGAGAGCGTGCCGTCGAAATCGAAGATTACCAGCCGGAGCGGTGCGCCCGGCTCAGTCATGGGCGGGCCCATGATTGTTGTGGCCGCCGTGCAGGCGGCAGGGATCGCCGTCGCCGACCTCGATCTGCAGCGTCGCATGGCCGATGCGGAAATCATGCGCGAGATGGTGCCCCGCGTCGTGGAGGAAGGCATCGCCGGGATGGCCGCCGGGGATCACCAGATGCGCGGTCAGCGCGACCTCGGTCGTGCTCATCGGCCAGATATGGAGGTCGTGGACTCGGGTGACCCCGGGCAGTGCGGCGAGCATCGCCTCGACCTTGTCCGGGTCGATGCCGGCGGGCACGGCGTGGAGCGCCATCGTCACCGAATCGCGCAGCAGGCCCCAGGTGCTCCACAGGATCACCGCGACGATGACCAGGCTGATCGCGGGGTCGATCCACGCCTTGCCAGTGAGCAGGATCAGCCCGCCGCCGAGCACCACGCCCGCGGAGACGCCGGCGTCGGCAGCCATGTGGAGATAGGCGCCGCGGATGTTGATGTCGCTGTGACGTCCGCGCATGAACAGCAGCGCGGTGGCGGTGTTGATGAGGATCCCGATGCCCGCGACGATCATCACCGTCACGCCCTCGACCGGGGGCGGGTCGCGGAAGCGCTGCGCCGCCTCGAGCGCGATCGCGCCGACCGCGACGAGCAGCAGCACCGCGTTGGCGAGCGCGGCGAGGATGGTCGAGCTCGCCAGGCCGTAAGTGAAGCGGCGCGAGGCCGGGAGCTTGGCGAGCGAGGCGCCGCCCCAAGCGATCAGCAGCCCGAGCACGTCGGACAGGTTGTGCCCGGCGTCGGCCAGCAGCGCCATCGATCCGGTGAGGATGCCCGCTGCGCCCTCGACCGCGACGAAGGCGAGGTTGAGCGCGGTGCCGATCGCGAAGGCGCGGCCGAAATCGGCGGGCGCATGGCTGTGGCCCGCGTGCGAATGACCGTGATGCTGGTGCGAGCCGTGCATGACGCCCCTTTAACCGCAGCGCAGCATGTGATGCTAGGACACAGTGCGATTTTGGGAGCGGGCTTGACCCTGACGCTGCGTCATCCCCGATAGGGCGATTCGCGTGAAGATGAGGAATGACATGCGAACGGTGCGGCAGGTGGCGAAGGCGGCGCGTATCAGCGTGCGCACGCTGCATCATTATGACGCGATCGGTTTGCTCAAGCCGGGGCATGTCGGGGCCAATGGCTATCGCTTTTATGGCCGCCCGGAGCTGCTGCGGCTGCAGCAGATCCTGTTCTATCGCGAGCTGGGCCTGCCATTGGGCGAGATCGCCGCGATCCTCGACGATCCGGGGTTCGATCCGCTGACGGCGCTGAAGGGGCACCGGGAGGCGCTCGAGGCGCGGATCGGCCAGTATCGCGACCTCATCTTCACGATCGACCGCACGATCGCGTCGCTCGAAAAGGATGAGACGATGGAAGACAATGACTATTACGCCGGGATCGCCCCCGAGACGCGCGAGCGCTGGCAGCGCGAGGCGGTGGCGTTCTGGGGCGAGGATGCGGTGCGTGCGGCGCAGGAGAAGGCGCGCGGCTTCTCGAAGGAACAGGTTGCGGCGATCCAGGCCGAGATGGAAGCGATCCGCGGCGATTTCCAGCGATTGTTTCGCGAGGGAGCCGAGCCGGGGTCGGACGCGGCGCAGGAAGTGACCGCGCGCCACTATGCGTGGGTGTGCCACAGCTGGACCCCGGATGCGGCGGCGTTCACGGGCCTGGGGCGGTTCTATGTCGAGAATCCCGAGTTCCGCGGTACCTATGACGACGGCGCACTGCCCGGGACGGCGGCGTTCATCGCCGAGGCGATGGCGATCTACGCCGAGCGATCGCTCTAGCCGCGGCGGCGCTGCGGGCGGCGGTTCTCGCCGTCCCCCGGACGTGCGCCGGGCTGGGGCTGCGGGCGGGTGGTGAGCAATTCGCTGCGCACGATCGATCCGTTCTTGTCGCGATCGAAGCGGATGAAGAACAGCTCGAACCGGTCCTGCAGCTCGGCGAGGCTGATGCGGTTGTCACCGTCCTGGTCGACCTCGAACGGGCTGGGCAACGCATTGCGGTTGCCGAGCCAGCGTTCGGACCAGTCGCCGAAATTGATATAGCCGATCGCGGACTGGCCCTTGGCCACGGTCTCGAAGCTCTTGCGCACGCCGGCGTCGTATTCGGCGCGGGTCACGGTGCCATCGCCGTCGGCGTCGAAGGCGGCGATCGCCATCGCGACCGGCTCGGCGATCATCAGCGGGATCGGTTCGGCGCCGGGCAGCGGGCGTACCGGGACGCCGGGCGGTGGTGGCGTCGCCGGCTGCTGCTGGGCGGCGAGGGCGGCGAGAGCGAGAAGGATCATGCGGGCTTTCCGGGCAGGAGCAGGCTGGCGTCACCATAGCTGTAGAAACGGTAATTGGCAGCGATGGCGTGGGCATAGGCGGCCTGCATGCGGTCGAGGCCCATCAGGGCCGAGACCAGCATGAACAAAGTCGAGCGCGGGAGGTGGAAATTGGTGACGAGGCCGTCCACGCCGCGGAAGCGATAGCCCGGCGTGATGAAGATCGCGGTGTCGCCTTCGAATGGGCGGACGATGCCGTCCTCGCCGGTCGCGCTCTCGATCAGCCGCAGGCTGGTGGTGCCGACGGCGATGATGCGCCCACCCTTGGCGCGGACGGCGTTGAGCTTATCGGCGGTGGCCTGGTCGATGCGGCCCCATTCGGCGTGCATACGGTGGTCGTCGGTGTCGTCGGCCTTGACCGGCAGGAAGGTGCCGGCGCCGACATGGAGGGTCAGCGTAGTGTGCCCGATTCCGGCGGCTTCGAGCGCAGACATGAGAGTGGGCGTGAAGTGCAGCGCCGCGGTGGGAGCGGCGACGGCGCCGGGCTCGTTGGCGAACATCGTCTGGTAATCGTCGGTGTCGCGGGCGTCGGTCGGGCGCTTGGCGGCGATATAGGGCGGGAGCGGCATGCGCCCGGCGCGCTCGAGCAGCAGTTCGACCGGCTCGTCCCCGGGGAAGAACAGCGTGAAGCTGCCATCGTCGTGACGTGCTTCGGCGAGGGCCGCGACGCCGTTACCGAAGTCGACCGTGTCGCCCGTGCGCAATCTTTTGGCATTGCGGATGAACGCGATCCAGTGGCGCGGCCCCTCGCGCTTGTGGAGGGTGGCGCCGATCCGCGCCTCGCCGCGGGTGCCTTCGAGCTGGGCGGGGATGACGCGAGTGTCGTTGAAGACGAGCAAGTCGCCGGGAGCGAGTAGCGCGGGGAGGTCGCCGACACTGCGATCCTCGGTACGGCCTCCATCGAGCAACAGCAGCCGCGCCGAATCGCGCGGCGCGGCCGGGCGCAGGGCGATGCGCCCGGGCGGCAGCTCGAAATCGAACAGGTCGACGTTCATGCGAGGCCGGCGCCCGGGCCTGCCGGGCGGCGCATCACTTCTTGCCGGGGCCGGGCGGCAGCGCCGCGGGCTCCTCGACCGGCGCCGGCGGGGGCGGCGGGGTGTAGGCCGGCGGATTGTCGGCGGCGATGTAGGCGTGGAGGATCTTCGCGGGCTGCGCCGGCGGCTCGCCGCGCGGGATCGAGTCGACATATTGCATGCCGTCGAGGACGCGGCCGAACACCGTGTATTTCTGGTCGAGGCCGAGGCGTGGCGCGAACATGATGAAGAACTGGCTGTTGGCGCTGTCCTCGCTCTGCGCGCGGGCGGCGGAGACCGCGCCGCGGACGTGCGGGAGATAATTGAACTCCTTGGCCAGGTCGGGCTGGTCGGAACCGCCAGTGCCGTCACCCTTGGGATCGCCGCCCTGCGCCATGAAGCCTTCGATCACGCGGTGGAAGACGAGGCCGTCGTAGAATTTCTTGCGGGTGAGGTCCTTGATGCGCTCGACCATCTTGGGCGCGACATCGGGGCGCAGCCAGATGGTGACGCGGCCGCCGGTCGACAGGTCGAGCAGCCAGAGATTTTCCTTGTCGGTCGTGGCGGGCGGCGCGGCGCGGCCCGCGGGACCCGGCACATATTGCGATTGCGCGCTCGCCGGCATGGCGAAGAGCGACGCCGTAAAGGCAAGAATCAGGGCAACAAAACGCATCGATATCCCCACCGGATCTGGAATGGCAGCGGCTTAGAGCAATTCGCCGCTTGCGGCAAAGTGAATGCGGCAGGCGGCGGAATTGCGGCCATGTCGGTGCTTATGAGCCTTTTCGCCCGATCACGTCGACCCGCGCCATGACCTCTTCGCGCACCGCGGGCGTCACGAACTTGCGGATCTCGCCGCCAAACATCGCGATCTCCTTGACCAGGCGCGAGGCGATCGGCTGGAGCGAGACGTCGGCCATCAGGAAGACGGTCTCGATCCGGCTGTTGAGCTGCTGGTTCATGCCCGCCATCTGATATTCGTATTCGAAGTCGGCGACGGCGCGCAGCCCGCGCACGATGACGCTGGCGCTCTCGCGCTCGGCGAAGTCCATCAGCAGCGAATCGAAGCTGACGACATGGATCTCGCCCTCGATCCCCTCGACCTCGCGGCGCACCATCGCCATCCGCTCCTCGACGCTGAACATCGGGTTCTTGGAGGGGTTGGTGGTGACGCCGATGACGAGCCGGTCGACCAGCTTCGCGCCGCGGCGGATGATGTCCATATGGCCGAGCGTGATCGGATCGAAGGTGCCGGGGTAGACGCCGGTGCGGAGAGTCATGTGCAGGCTCCGTTAGAGGTCAGCGGTCGCGCTCGAGCGTATAGCGGGCGATGTCGCGCAGCAGGTCGGCTTCCTCGCCATAGGTATGGAGGTGCGCGATCGCCTGCTCGACGAGCAGGCGCGCCTGCTCGCGCGCGCGGTCGAGGCCGAGCAGCGTGAGGAAGGTCTCTTTGCCCGCCGCTTCGTCCTTGCGCAGCTTCTTGCCCGCGGCATCCTCGTCGCCCTCGACGTCGAGGATGTCGTCGGCGATCTGGAAGGCGAGGCCGATGTCGCGGGCATAGCCGCGCAGCCCGGTGCGCGCGTCGGGCGGGATGCGGCCGAGGATCGCACCCGCCTCGACCGCGCACGAGATCAGCGCGCCGGTCTTGAGCGCCTGGCAGCGCGTGACGGTGGCGAGGTCGAAGCTGCTCGCCTCCGCCACCAGGTCCATCATCTGCCCGCCGGCCATGCCTGCAGGTCCTGCAGCCCGCGCGAGGTCCGCGACCAGCTCGGCACGGACGAAGGGGTCGGCATGAGTCGCGGGGTGGGCGAGAATCTCGAAGGCGAGCGCATGGAGACAATCGCCGGCGAGAATCGCGGTTGCCTCGTCATAGGCGCGATGGACGGTGGGCTTGCCGCGGCGCATGTCGTCATCGTCCATCGCCGGAAGGTCGTCATGGATCAGCGAATAGACATGGATGCACTCGACCGCGGTGGCGGCGCGCGCGGTACAGCCAGGGTCGACCGCGAACAGCCGCGCGGTGGCGAAGGTGAGCAGCGGCCGCAGCCGCTTGCCGCCGCCGATCGCGGCGTGGCGCATCGCGGCATAGAGCTGCGCGCGCGGATCGGCAGGGATCGGGAGCAGCAGCTCGAACTGGCGGTCGATCTCGTCCGCCACGTCGCGCATCGCCGATTCGAGCGCGAGACTGGCGTGCGCCACCGCCTTGGTCATCCTGCGGCGAAGGGCGTGGTGCCGGTGACGCGGCCGTCTGCATCGGCGCGGATCGCCTCGATCCGCGCCTGCGCCGCGTCGAGCCGGGCGGCGCACTGGCGGCGCAGCGCGTCGCCGCGTTCGTAGAGCGCGATCGCCTCATCGAGCAGCGCGTCGCCGCTTTCGAGCCGGGCGACGATCCGCTCGAGCTCCTTGAGCGCATCCTCGAACGACAGTGCGGTGATCTGGGGCTCTTCCGTCATGCCGCCGCTATGCGCTGCGGGCGAAGCCAATTCAACCTCCCGCTAGTCGTGCGGCATCCCTACATAGCCGGCGAAGGAGATTGCGCATGTTCACCAGCATCAATCCGGCCACGGGCGAGGAAGGCGCGCAGTTCGAGGCGCTGGACGATGACGGGATCGAGACGGCGCTGGCGCGGGCCGAGGCGGCGTATCGCTCGTGGCGGGTGAGCGAGCTGGCGCAGCGCACCACGCTGCTCAACGCGATCGCCGACCAGTTCGAGGCGAACAAGCAGCACCTCGCCGAGACCGCGACCAGGGAGATGGGCAAGACGCTCGCCTCGGCCGTAGCCGAGGTGGAGAAGTGCATCGCGGGCTTCCGCTATTATGCGGTGCAGGGTCCGGCGCATCTCGAGCCGGTCGAGACAAAGACCGCGAGCGGGCGCGCGGTGGCGCACTGGTTGCCGCTCGGGCCGGTGCTGGCGGTAATGCCGTGGAACTTCCCCTACTGGCAGGCGGTGCGCTGGCTCGCGCCGATGATCCTCGCGGGCAATGTCGGGCTGCTCAAGCATGCCTCGCTGACTCAGGGGTGCGCGGCGCTGATCCAGCAGATGGTGAGCGCGGCGGGCGCGCCCGACGGGGTGTTCCAGAATCTCGCGATCAAGTCCGACAAGGTCTCGCGGATCATCGCCGACCCGCGCGTCGCGGCGGTGACGCTGACCGGGAGCGAAGGGGCCGGCGCCAAGATCGCCGAGGCCGCAGGCAAGGCGCTCAAGAAGGTGGTGCTCGAGCTCGGCGGATCCGACCCGTTCGTGGTGATGCCGTCGGCGGACCTTGATCTGGCTGTGAAGACGGCGGTCAAGGCGCGCGTGCAGAATGCCGGGCAAAGCTGCATCTGCGCCAAGCGGATGATCGTCCACGCCGACATCTACGACGCGTTCCTCGAGAAGTTCATCGCGGGGATGCTGGCGGTGAAGATCGGCGATCCGATGGCCGACGGGATCGAGATGGGCCCGCTGTCGAGCGTCGAGCAGCGCGACACGGTGCTGGAGCAGCTCGAACGGGCGACGGCGGATGGCGCGACGCTGGTCGGCGGCGAGAAGATCGAGCGCGAGGGAGCGTGGATGAGCGCGGGCGTGCTGACCGACGTTCACCCCGAGGCGGACTTCGCGCAGGAAGAGATTTTCGGGCCGGTGGCGATGGTGTTCAAGGCCGACGACATCGACGCCGCGATCGCGCTGGCCAACGACGTGCCGTTCGGACTGGGGTCGAGCGTGTGGACGACTGATCAGGCCGAGATCGACCGTTTCGTGCGCGACATCGAGAGCGGGATGACCGCGGTGAACCAGCTGCTCGCCTCGACGCCCGAGGCGCCGTTCGGCGGCGTCAAGCGTTCGGGCCACGGCCGCGAGCTGGGGCCGTGGGGGCTGCACGAGTTCATGAACCTGAAGGCGGCGATGCTGCCGGACTAGGCCGTCAGCTCGTTGGCGATCTCGACCAGCAGATCCTTGCGGCTCAACTTCCCGATCATCGTCTTGGGCAGCTTCGCGCGGATCACCACGGCGTCGACTCGCTCATGCTTGCCGACCTGCGGGTTGAGCCAGTCGCGCAATGCCTCGCCGGTGACCGGCTCGGCATCGCCGTTGAGCGACACATAGGCGCGCGGGGTCTCGCCGCGATAGGCGTCGGGCATGCCGACGACGAGCGCCTCCTTCACCGCCGGATGGCGGTAGAGCACGTCCTCGATATGCTTGGGGAAGACCTTGAAGCCCCCCACGGCGATCATGTCCTTGATGCGGTCGACGATGCGGATGAAACCGTCCTCGTCGATCTGCCCGACATCGCCGGTGCGCAGCCACCTCTGGCCGGCGGCATCGTGGCAGAAGGTGGTGTCGTCGGTCTCCGGGCGGTTCCAATAGCCCGCCATGATCTGCGGGCCGGCGACGACGATCTCGCCCGGTTCGCCATCAGCGACGGGCCTCGATGCGTCCTCCTTGTCGACCAGCCGCACGCGCGTGGCGATAATCGGCTGGCCGATCGTGCCCGACTTGCCCTCGGCCTTGTAGGGATTGGCGGAGACCACGCCGGAACTCTCCGACAGGCCGTAGCCCTCGATCAGCTTGGCGCCGGTCGCGGCCTCGAACCGCGTCTTGAGCTCGGCCGGTAGCGGCGCGCCGCCCGAGATGCAGTATTTGAGGCTCGACCAGTCGGTCGACGCGGCCTTGGGATGGTCGAGCAGCGCCTGGAACATCGTCGGCACGCCGGGCAAGGCGATCGGGCGGGTGCGCGCGATCGCCGCGAGCGCCTGCGCGGCGTCGAAGCGCGGGAGCATGACGATCTCGCCACCGGTCAGCACGGTGCGGTTGAGCACGCAGGTGTTGGCGAAGACGTGGAAGAAGGGCAGCACGCCCAGCACCTTGTCCTTGGTCGTGCCGAGATCGGGATCGAGCCTGGCGACCTGGCGCGCATTGGCCGAGAGGTTGGCGTGGGTGAGCATCGCGCCCTTGGGCAGGCCGGTGGTGCCGCCGGTATATTGGATCAGCGCGAGGTGCGTCCCCGGGTCGACCTTCGCGGTCTCGCACGCGCCGTCATTGGCGATGAGCTTCGAGAAGGCGAGGATGCGCGGATCGTCGGGCTTCTCGGCCACCTCCTTGGCGCGCAGCCAGCGGTAGAGCAGCGACTTGGCGGCGGGCAGCGCGCCGGCGACCGAGCCGACCACGAGCCGCTCGAGGCTGCTCGCGTCGAGCACCTTGAGCGCGGTGGGTAGGAGCGCGGTGGCGCTGATCGTGAACAGCAGGCGCGTGCCCGAATCCTCGACCTGCGCCTCGAGTTCCTCGACGGAGTAGAGCGGGGAGAAATTGACGACGGTCGCGCCCAGTTTGAGGATGCCGTAATAGGCCGCGACGTAATGGGGCACGTTGGGCAGGAACAGGCCGATGCGGTCGCCCGGGCCATAGCCCAGCGCCTTCAGCCCGCAGGCGACGCGGTTGGCGCCGTCGAGCGTCTCGGCATAGCTGTAGTGTCGGCCGAGAAAGTCGAGCAAAGGGGCATTGCCCATGCGCCGCGCGGACTCGTCGAAGGCGTCGGCCATCGAGAGCGGCGGGAGCTGCTGGTCCCAGGGGCCGGGGTGACGATAGGCGGTGCGCCAGGCCTGCTCGGGATCGCTCATTTACACGAATGTAAGCAACTCGCGGGGCGAGTCAATTCGGCCACCGTCAGCGCAGCGCGCGCTTGCCGGTCCAAGTGTAGAGCACCGAGACGGCGAGAATGCCGACATCGACCGCCGCCTGGACCTTGCGCGGCGCGGTGTCGGTCACGTCGTGCGTGAGGATCTGGATATTGGCGGTGGGATGGGACGACAGGGCAGTGAATGCCAGCAACGCCGCGCCGCCGCCGACGAGTGCGATCTTGCGCCTGCCCAACCGATCCATTGCCGCCTCCCTATGGCACGCGATACTAGGCCCGAAGCGCCTGAACGGCAACTGAATTGGCGGCGCGTTCAGGCGGCCAGCGGCGCCGTGCGGGCGCGGTCGCGGCCGGCCGACTTGGCGGCGAACAATGCCGTGTCGGCGGCACGGTAGAGCGACTTCCAATGGGCCTCGGCGGCAAGCGCGCCGGTGGCGGTGCCGATGCTGGCGGTGACGCGCAGATCGAACGGCATGCGCGTCGCGCGGAGCCGAGTCAGCACGACATTGGGATCGATCGGTTGGCTCATGCTGGTGACCACCGCGAACTCCTCGCCGCCGATCCGCGCGACGAGCGTGCTGGGCGGGGCGAGGGCGCGCAGCGTGCGTGCGACGACGCGCAGCACCTCGTCGCCGCCGTCGTGACCGAGCGTGTCGTTGACCTGCTTGAAATGGTCGAGGTCGAGGATGAGCAGCGTCTGCGGTCCCTCGCGACCGATCGCGCTGGCGAGGAAGGCGCGGCGATTGAGCAGGCCGGTGAGTGGATCGGTATCGGCGAGGCGGCGCGCGACGGCCTCTGCGGCGATCGCCGAGTCCCGCTCGCGGCTGAGCAGGCGGATGCGATAGGCGATTGCGACCGAGGAGATCAGCGCCTCCGCCGCCATCGACAGGATCGTCGAATTGTCGAGCCAAAAATTCCAGCGGATCAGGCCGAGATTGGCGAAGACGCGCATGCTCGCGGCGAGGATCGGCAGCGCCCAGGCGATCGCAAACACCCAGAGATAGTTGGAACGGCTGCGCCACGCGCTCCACAGGGTCGCGACAACCGAGACGATCACGCCGGCGAACACCCAGGAATAGACCCGGTCGACGACGTTCACCCCGACCGGCGCGAACAGGACGAAGAACAGGCCGGTGGCGAGCAGGATAATCACGGTGGCGCGGATCAGCAGCCGCAGCCGGGGGCCGAACACATGCTCCTCGAAAAAGGCGCGCGCGAACAGCAGCGCCGAGGAGCAGGCGAGGGTGAGCAGCAGATAGTTGAGCCGCAGCCGGTCGTTATTGGCGATGTCGGGCCATGCCCAGGCGAGCGCGCCCGACGAGGTGAAGGCATAGGCCAGCAGCGCCGCTACCATCAGGCAGTAGGCGAGCTGAAAGCGGTAGCGCAGCGACGCCCAGAGCGCGAGATTGTAGACCAGCAGCGCCAGCGCGAGGCCGCCGAAGCCGGCATAGATGGCGCTCATCGCCAGGTTGGAGCGCTGGCTCTCCGCCCATGTCGCGAGCCGTGGGCCCATGACGATGCCGCGCAGATTGGCCGATCCCCCGACCTTCCACATCAGCCGCCGCACCGCCGCGGGATGGGGCGGCAGCTGGTGCTCGACGATCGCGCCGATCTGGATGCGTCGGGTGATGCCGCGATTGTCGTCGTGCATCGCGGCAAGGCGGCCGTCGGCATAGAGCACGTAGAGCGACAGGCTCTGCTGCCACACGCTGCCGACTCGCGCGACCAGCGGGTCGTGCGGCGGCGAGCGCCTGCCAATCGGACTGGAGATCACCCAATAGTCGCCTGGCCCGAAACTGGTCTGCTTGGTGGTGCAGTCGAAGCGCTGCGGCGTGCGGATCAGGCGTGCCGGATCGTCGCCGGGACGCGCACGCAGAACGCAGACGGAGAGCGCCCGGCCAGTCTGGCCCGCGCCGAGATTGGACAATTGGGCATGCGCGGGCGATGCGGCGCACGCGAGCACGGCGACGAACGCCGCCAGCAGAGCTGCCATGATCCCCCGGCCCATGGCACGATCCTAGGCGAGGATGGCGAACAACCGGTTAAGATGGCCGCTCCGGATCAGCCGGCGGCCTGGTCGTAGCGATCGCGATTGGCGTAGATTGCGGGCAGGTGGCTGAACACCCATTCGCCGAGCTGCTTCACCGGATCGGCGAGCGAATGGCCGAGCTCGGTCAGCGCATATTCGACTTGCGGCGGTACCGTCGGGTGGACCGTGCGCGTCACCAGACCATCGCGCTCGAGCCCCTTGAGCGTGCGCGTCAGCATCTGTTGCGAGATTCCGTCAATCGCGCGCTTGAGCTCGTTGAAGCGGCGCGGCTGCTGGCGCAGCGTCATCACGACGAGCACCGACCATTTGTCGCCGACCATGGCGAGGATGCTGCTGACGGCGCGGCAATCCTGGTGCGCATGTGGAAGTGGTGTAGTCATGGCGACGTGACCTGGTCTCGAAAATATGCGTTCTTGGCGGTGCGATAGAGGTCACATAACTGATCCTGGTCACAAATCCAGACCGGGAAATTGACCACATGAAACTTCTTCATATCGATTCCAGCATCCAGGGCGCGGGTTCGGCGAGCCGCGCAGTCAGCGCGGCGGTGGCGGAGCGGCTGCGCGCGGAGCATCCGGCGCTCGCCGCCAGCTATCGCGACCTCGCCGCCGAGCCGCTGCCGCATCTGACGCTCGACGTGCTCGGCGATCCCATGGCAAATGCCGAGCTGCAGGCGTTCCTTGCCGCCGACGTGGTGGTTATCGGCGCGGGCTTCTACAATTTCACCATCCCGAGCCAGCTCAAGGTGTGGCTCGACCGCATCATGATCGCGGGGCAGACCTTCAGCTACGGCCCCGATGGGCCGCAGGGGTTGGCAGGGAACAAGCGCGTCATCGTCGCGCTGGCGCGCGGCGGCTTCTACGGCGAAGGCGCGCCCGCGGCCGGCTTCGAGCATGGCGAAACCTATCTCAAGGCGGTGTTCGGCTTCATCGGCATCACGCCCGAGTTCGTCGTTGCCGAGGGGCTGGCAATGGGCGACGAGGCGCGTGAAGCGGCGATGGCCGGCGCGCTGAGCGCCGCGCGGGGCCTGGCTGGCGGGCTCGCCGTCGCCGCCTGAACCAAATGGCCGGACGGCATTTGTCTGAATGGTGAACCGTGCTCCTGCGAAAGCAGGAGCCCAGGGGGCCGCACTCTGTAGCCTTATTCGGTTCTGGGCCCTTGCTTTCGCAGGGGAACGGGCGTCAGAGATCAAAAAAAGGGCGGGATCACTCCCGCCCCTTTTCGTTACTTGGCCTTGGCCGCGACGGTCTTCCTGCCGCCGCCCTTCTTGGACCGCTTCGGCGCCGCCGGTGTGATCGCGAAGGTGAGCGCGCCGTCCTTCAGCTTCACCTCGACCTCGCCGCCATGGACGAGCTTGCCGAACAGCAGCTCCTCGGCGAGTGGCTGCTTGACCTTCTCCTGGATCAGGCGGCCCATGGGGCGCGCGCCATAGAGCTTGTCGTAGCCGCGCTCGGTGAGCCACGCTTTCGCCTCCTCGTCGAGGCTGATGTGCACGCCGCGGTCGGCGAGCTGGAGCTCGAGCTGGAGGATGAACTTCTCAACCACCCGCTCGACCACCTTGGGCGGAAGGTAATCGAACGGCACGATCGCATCGAGGCGATTGCGGAATTCGGGGGTGAAGAGCTTCTTCACCGCGTCTTCCTGAACGTCCTCGCGGCTGATCTCGCCGAAACCGATGCTCTCGCGCGCCATGTCGGACGCGCCGGCATTGGTCGTCATCACCAGGATGACGTTGCGGAAATCGACGGTCTTGCCGTGATGGTCGGTCAGCTTGCCATTGTCCATCACCTGCAACAGGATGTTGAACAGGTCCGGATGCGCCTTCTCGACCTCGTCGAGCAGCAGCACGCAATGCGGGTTCTGGTCGACCGCATCGGTGAGCAGCCCGCCCTGGTCATAGCCGACATAGCCCGGCGGCGCGCCAATCAGGCGGCTGACGCTGTGGCGCTCCATGTACTCGGACATGTCGAAACGCTGCAGCGGGATGCCGAGCAGCTCGGCGAGCTGCTTGGTCACCTCGGTCTTGCCGACGCCGGTCGGGCCCGAGAAGAGATAGTTGCCGATCGGCTTCTCGGGATCGCGCAGACCCGCGCGGCTGAGCTTGATCGCCGAGGACAGCACCTCGATCGCCTTGTCCTGGCCGAACACGACGCGCTTCAAGTCGGTCTCGAGGTTGGCGAGCACGCGGGTGTCGTCGGTCGAGACGCTCTTCGGCGGGATGCGCGCCATCGTCGCGATCACCGCTTCGATCTCCTTGGGCGTGATCGTCTTCTTGCGCTTGGACGGCGGCACCAGCATCTGCATCGCGCCGACCTCGTCGATCACGTCGATCGCCTTGTCGGGCAGCTTGCGGTCGTTGATGTAGCGCGAGCTCAGTTCGACCGCCGACTTGATCGCGTCGGGGGTGTACTTGACCTTGTGATGGTCCTCGAATGCGGTGCGCAGGCCGGCGAGGATCTTGATCGTATCCTCGACCGTCGGCTCGTTGACGTCGATCTTCTGGAACCGGCGCAGCAGCGCGCGATCCTTCTCGAAGTGATTGCGGAATTCCTTGTAGGTGGTCGAGCCGATGCAGCGGATCGTGCCGCCCGACAACGCCGGCTTGAGCAGGTTCGACGCGTCCATCGCGCCGCCGCTGGTCGCGCCGGCGCCGATCACGGTATGGATCTCGTCGATGAACAACACCGCGTGCGGCAGCTTCTCCAGCTCCGAGACGACCTGCTTCAGCCGCTCCTCGAAATCGCCGCGATAGCGGGTGCCGGCGAGCAGCGCGCCCATGTCGAGCGAGTAGATCACCGCTTCCTTGAGCACGTCGGGCACATCGCCCTCGACGATCTTGCGTGCCAGGCCCTCGGCGATCGCGGTCTTGCCCACGCCCGGGTCACCCACATAGAGCGGGTTGTTCTTCGAGCGACGGCACAGGATCTGGACGGTGCGGTCGACCTCGGGCCCGCGACCGATCAGCGGATCGACCTTGCCGGCCTTGGCCTTTTCGTTGAGGTCGACGGTGAACTGCTTGAGCGCGCTCTCGCCCTTCTTGCCGCCTTCGCTCTTCTGCGGCTTCTCCTCCTCGGCCGCGCCCTTGGGCGGCGCGGATTCGGCCGGGCTCGCGCCCTTGCCGACGCCGTGGCTGATGAAGCTCACCGCATCGAGGCGGCTCATGTCCTGCTGTTGCAGGAAATAGACGGCATAGCTCTCGCGCTCGCTGAACAGCGCGACGAGCACATTGGCGCCGGTCACCTCGTCGCGGCCCGAGGATTGGACGTGGAGGATGGCGCGCTGGACGACGCGCTGGAAGCCGCTAGTCGGCGAGGGGTCGGTCGCCTGGTCGACGCGCAGCGCCTGAAGCTCGGTGTCGAGATAATGCGCGACGGTGGTCTTGAGCTCGTCGAGATCGACGCCGCACGCGCCCATCACCTTGGAGGCATGCTCGTCGTCGACCAGCGCGAGCAGCAGATGCTCGAGCGTCGCATATTCGTGGCGGCGCGAGCTCGCCGCCTCGAGCGCGCGGTGCAGGGTGGATTCGAGGGCGGAAGCGAAACTAGGCATTCGGGGGCAACTCCAGTCGGGCCATCAGGACATGCGGCCCGTTTCCACCAATGTTGGAAGTGCGGACCCCTGCATCAAGCTCAACGCTCTCGCACCGGAGTTTGGCGGCGTGACGCCCCGGCTCCGGTGCAACGCTCATCGCTTGAATAGGGCGTCCGCGCTTGCGCGATGATTAATGGCGCGATCCATCTTCTGCCGGCAGCGCGCGATCTCGGCCTCGAGCAGCTGGATGCGCTCGGCCAGTTCCTCGACCGAGAAGGGATCGAGGTCCTGGCGCGCGAGCTGCGCGGCGGAGTCGTCATGGCGACGCGGAAGATCGTCGGCGTCCATCGCAGGACAGCGTCGGGCGCACGGCGGGCGATGTCAAGCGGCCACAGCCGGATAAATCCGGGGATAGATCGGCGCCGCGAAGCCTTGACGTCGTGCCTCCCGATCCCGATTCAGGCGGCAAGGGGGAACACATGAAGAGCGTGCCACAGCGTATGACGGCGATCGACCCGGAGGTGCCGGGCGGTCCCGAGGTGCTGGTACCTGTCGAGCGGCCGGTGCCGTTGCCCGGTGCGGGCGAGGTGCTGATCCGCGTCGCCGCGGCTGGGGTCAACCGGCCCGATGTGGTGCAGCGGCTCGGCGCCTATCCGCCGCCGCCGGGCGTGACCAGCATCCCGGGGCTCGAGGTCGCGGGCGAGGTCGTCGCGGTCGGCGCGGACGTTCCCACCGAGGTGATCGGCCAGCCGATGTGTGCGCTGATCGCGGGCGGGGGCTATGCCGAATATGCCGTCGCGCCGCTCGGCCAATGCCTGACCGTGCCCGCGGCGCTGTCGATGGTCGAGGCGGCGGCGATGCCCGAGACCTTGTTCACCGTGTGGACCAACCTGTTCGAGCGCGGCTATGCGCGCGAGGGCGAGACCGCCTTGGTCCATGGTGGGACCAGCGGCATCGGCACGATGGCGATCTCACTCTGCAACCTGTTCGGCGTCACGGTGATCGTCACCGCGGGCAGCGAGGACAAGGTCGCCGCGTGCCGGGCGCACGGTGCGGACCATGCCATCAATTACAAGACCGAGGATTTCGTCGAGCGGATCAAGACGATCACCGACGGGCGCGGCGTCGACATCGTGCTCGACATGGTCGGCGGCGACTATGTCGCGCGCAACATCAAGTGCATGGCCGATGACGGGCGCCACGTCTCGATCGCGGCGCAGGGCGGGATGCTGGCGACGGTGCCGGTGTGGGAGATCATGCGGCGGCGCCTGACGCTGACCGGATCGACGCTGCGCGCGCGCGACGAGGCTTTCAAGACGCTGGTCGCCGACGAACTGGCCGGCACCGTCTGGCCGCACGTGGCGGCGGGGAAGCTCAAGCCGCTGATCGACCGCACCTTTTCGCTTGCCGACGCCGCCGAGGCGCACCGGCACATGGAGAGCGGCGCGCATATGGGGAAGATCGTGCTGGTCCCTTAGTTCCCGGCGAGCGCGGCGTAGCGCGCGTCGATCTGCTTCGCCATGTCGAGAAGATGCGCCCGCGCCTCGGCCAGGTTCGCTGGGCGCGGCGACCAGTCGGGATCGGGGAATTGCGCGATCGCGCGGCCGATGTTGGTCGCGTCGACGAAGGCGGGATCTGGCGTGGCCGCCCGCAGCGCCTCGAACGGCGCGAGGAAGATATAGCCGTCGAACAGGTCGCCGAGCGTGAGATCGCGGTCGCACAGGCCATAATAGCTATAGTCGCGGAGCGTGCCCATCGGCGCATGGCGCAGGTCGAATCCGATCGGGCGATCGCCGCCGAGGCGCGCGAGCCGCTCGACCGCGCCGTCGCCCGGCTGCTCGAACGGCCGCGAGCGGCCGGGCAGCGCGGGCAGCGACTGGTGGAGCAGCACATTGGTGATCCGCGCGCCATAGGTCGCGTGGAGGCGGTTGCCGAGGGCGTTGGCGGTGCGCTGGCAGAAGCCGTCGCCGTCGCTCTGTGTCTGCCCGGCGGCATGACGGGTGAAGGCATGGACGGTGCCGGTCAGCACCAGCGCCTTCTCCCCGCGATCGAGCACCTCGCGCGCGATGCGCCCGGCGCGGAACTGGTCGGCGGTGCCCCGCGCGAACACCTGCTGCATCGTCGCGGGCGTGCGCAAGCCGCTGAAGCCGCTCCAGTCGAAGACATAGCTCATGTTGACGATCCGGAACGGCGGCTTGCCCTTGGGCAGGCTGCGGTTGAACGTCCATACCGCGCGATAGAGGTCGCGATAGTCCCGCCAGCTCCACATGACGTTGTAGTTGAACATGAGCTGGCGCGCGGTCGCGGCGTCGTAGGCCGGTGCGGCGACCAGCCGGTCGAGCCGCGCCTGATCCTCCTCGGCGCCGAACTCCATGACGAGGTTGGTGACGCCGGCCGCATGGAGGCTGGGGATCAGGCTGGCGACGAACGCGATATTCTGCCTGACCGCATGATCCTCGCCGAGCAGCACCACGTCGGCGCTGCGGAATTTGCCGAGCAGATAGGCGTCCGGGGCGTCGGCGGCACGCAGCTGGGCGAGCCGGGCGGCCTCGGCGCGAGTCTCGGGATCGCCGCGCGGGGCGAGCAGCGGCGCCAGCAGGAACGTCAGCGGGTCGGCGAGCCGCGCGCGCCACGCCTTCTCGCTGTGGTTGGTGCCGGGATAGACGCGGCTGTCGAACGTCTCGCCCTGGCGCCATCCGGCGCGGCGCATGAACGCCTCGAACGGCGCGGTATAGGGCTGGTAACGCGCATCGAGCGTCTCGGTGCCGCGGTCGACATAGATGCGATGCCGCGCGGGCGTGAGATGGCTGAGTGCGAGATAGGTCTCGAACGCGCGCAGCACCTGGCCGGTGTAGAGCTCGGGCGGCGGGAGCGGCGCGCCGGAATTGCCGAGCAGCCAGTGCATCGACAGCGACGCGCTGCCGCCGAACACCTCGGGATATTCGGTCTGCGCGTAGAGCGAGATGAGGCCGCCCATCGACGAGCCCATGATGAAGGTCGCCGCGCGATCGGTGCGGGTGCGATAGTGCGTGTCGATGAAGGGCTTGAGCTCGCGCACGAGGAAGTCGAGATAGGCGCCGGACCGCGGCGTGCCCCAGCCCGCGTCCAGCAGCGCGCGGCTCGCCTCGGGCAGCAGGTCGTAGATGCGCTGCGGCAGATATTCGCGGCCGCGCGCGGCGGAATTGTCGATGCCGACGATGATCACCGGCGGGATCCGGCCCTCGCGGATCAGGCGCGCGGCGGTCTCGCCAACGCCCCAGCTGACCCCGCCAAAGGACCGCGCGTCCTCATGGAGGTTCTGCCCGTCGTGCATGTAGAGGACCGGGAGCGGTGGCCCGTCCGCGCGATAGCCGTCGGGCAACCAGACGGTGACGTCGCGGGCGGGGACATGGCTGGACGGGAAGGCGGCATGGCGGATCAGGCGAGGGCTGGCCTGCGCGGCGCCGGCGCCGATGGCGATCCCGAGCAGCAGCAATGCGAGCGCGCGCAGCCACCGGTGAGCGAGTCCCGCCATCCTCTTCCCTTCCATCGTCGCACGGCCTGTCGTCGGCCGCCGGGGGCGGGATAGGAAGGCGGCGCATTCGGGTAAAGCGAGGGCAGCGGTGAATACGTATGTCGATGCGTGTCGGCGCTTGGTGAGCTTGCGCTTCCCGGTCGCGGCATGCGTGACTAAGGGCGGCTGGCCGGCCGGATGAAGGTCATTCGGCGCGTATCGACCGGGGGACGTCATGACCACGCTGATCCTTCACGAATATGCCGCTTCGGGGAATTGCTACAAGATCCGGCTGGCGGCCGCACTGACGGGCAAGCCGATCGAGCGGCGCGAGTACGACATCATGAAGGGCGAGACGCGCACCGACGCCTTCCTGTCAGGGGTCAACGCCAATGGCCGCATCCCCGTGCTGCAGGCCGGCGACCGCTTCCTGCCGGAGAGCAACGCCGCGGCCTTCTATGTCGCGCAAGGCAGCGCGCTGATCCCCGGGGATCCGTTCGACCGCGCCGACATGCTGCGCTGGATGTTCTGGGAACAGTACAACCACGAGCCCAACATCGCGACCGTGCGCTTCTGGATGACGCTGGTGGGAGAGGACAAGCTTTCCGATCTTCAGCGTGCGATGCTCCCGGGCAAGCGCGCGGGCGGCGAGGCGGCGCTCAAGCTGATGGAGGAGCATCTCGCGACGCGCGACTGGTTCGTCGGCGACGGGCCGAGTGTCGCGGATATCTGTCTCTACGCCTATACGCATGTCGCCGAGGAGGGCGGCTTCTCACTCGCCCCCTGGCCGGCGGTGCGGGCCTGGATCGCGCGGGTCGAGGGGCAAGAGGGGTATATTCCCATCACCGCGTGACACTGCGATGACGTTAGGACGCGCCCAGCTGTAACATTCCGCCGCCATTAGCCGCTCGGGCAAGGACTTACAGCGCGGGGCTAAAATGGCCACGATCACTCGGCTGCCGTTCGAAGCGGCGACCACCGATCTCGCGGATTTCACGGCGTCCAATCCGGCGATCCCCGAGCGGGCGATCGGCGGGCGCAAGCAGTATCGCACGATCTGGATCTCCGACATCCATCTCGGCACGCGTGGCTGCAATGCGGAGATGCTGATCGACTTCCTCGACCATGTCGACAGCGACACCATCTACCTCGTCGGCGACATCATCGACGGCTGGCAGCTCAAGAAGAAATTCTACTGGCCTGCCGCTCACAACGACATCGTGTGGCGCATTCTCAAGCGCGCCAAGCGCGGTGCCCGGGTAATCTATATCCCCGGCAACCACGACGAGATCTTCCGCCAGTTCACGGGCCTGAACTTCGGCGGGGTCGAGATCAAGCGCCAGGCGATCCACCAGACCGCCGACGGCCGCCGCCTGCTGGTGCTGCACGGCGACGAGTTCGACGCGATCACGCTGTCGCACCGCTGGCTCGCGCACCTCGGCGACGCCGCCTACACCGCGGTGATGGCGTTGAACCGCTGGTGCAACAAATACCGGCGCTGGCGCGGGCTGCCTTACTGGTCGCTCAGCAAGCACGCCAAGCAGAAGGTCAAGAACGCGGTCGAATTCATCTCGAACTTCGAGGAAATCGTCGCGAAGGAGGCGGGTGCGCGCGGTGTCGACGGCGTGATCGCCGGGCATATCCACACCGCCGAGATGCGCCAGATCGATGGCGTCGAATACTATAATGACGGCGATTGGGTGGAGGGTTGCACCGCGCTGGTCGAGCATTACGATGGCCGGATGGAAATTCTCCATTGGGCCGATGAGATCGCAGCACGCGACACGGCCCCGGAACGGGTCGAGGCGCTGGCTGCTGCTTGAGTGACGAAGAGATGCGGATCGCGATCGTAACCGACGCCTGGGAGCCCCAGGTGAACGGGGTCGTCCGCACGCTTCAATCGGTGCGCCGCGTGCTCGAGGCGCAGGGGCATCAGGTGCTCGTGATCTCGCCCGACCGCTTCTACTCGGTGCCGTGCCCGACCTATCCCGAGATCCGGCTGGCGATGGTACGCAGCCGGACGATCGGCGATCTGCTCGACGATTTCTCGCCGCACGCGGTGCATCTCGCGACCGAGGGGCCGGTGTGCGTCGCGGCGCGGCGCTGGTGCCTGCGCCACGATTTCCCTTTCACCACCGCCTATCACACCCAGTTCCCCGACTATGTCGAGGCGCGCTCGGGCGTGCCGGCGGAGTGGGTGTGGCGCTATATCCGCTGGTTCCACGCGCCGGCCCAGTCGATCCTCGCCTCCACCCCCTCGATCCGCCAGGCGCTGGTCGATCACGGGCTGACTCAAGTGCGGCACTGGGGGCGCGGGGTCGACCTCGCCAATTTCCGGCCAGGGCTCGAACCGCATCCGGCGATGGCCGAGCTTGGCGGGCCGGTTCAGCTCTATGTCGGGCGCGTCGCGATCGAGAAGAATCTCGAGGCGTTCCTCGCATCGAAGCATCCGGGGAAGAAGGTCGTGGTCGGCGACGGTCCGGCGCGCGCCTCGCTTCAGGCGAAATATCCGGAGGCGCGGTTCCTCGGCCCGATGTTCGGGGCCGAGCTGGCGAGCGCCTATGCCGCCGCCGACGTCTTTGTCTTCCCGAGCAAGACCGATACGTTCGGGCTGGTGATGATCGAGGCGCTGGCGTGCGGAACGCCGGTGGCGGCTTATCCGGTGACCGGGCCGGTCGACATCCTGACGCCGGAGACCGGGGCGATGGCGGAGGACCTCGACGCGGCGATCGCTGAGGCGCTGACCAAGGACCGCGCCGCCTGCGCCGAATATGGCAGCAGCTTCACCTGGGAAGCGAGCGCGCGGCAGTTCCTCAACGCGTTGGTGCCGATCGTCGAGGAAGCGCGCGCCGCCTGAGGCACGCGGCTGTCATCAAATTACGAAACATGGTGGATCGGGGACAGGTTGTTGCCCCTTGCGCCCACTTGTCTTATGCGACGTGACATGCGCCGTTGACCTGATATAAAGATATCTTTATATCTCTAACCCCATGAAGATCGCTCTCGAAATCTTCCGCGCGCTCGCGGATTCGACGCGGCTGCGCATCCTCGCGCTGCTGCGCTCGATGGAGTTGAGCGTGGGCGAGCTCGCGCAGGTGCTCGGTCAGAGCCAGCCGCGCGTCTCGCGCCATGTGAAGATCCTCTGCGACGCCGGCCTTGCCGAGCGGCGCAAGGAAGGCAGCTGGGTATTCGTCGCGCTGGGCAACGATCGCCACGTTCGGCCAGTGCTGAGCGCGCTGGACGCGTGGGCGGCGGACGATGCCGATCACTGGACGGTGGCGGACAGCGCGCGGCTGGCGGCGGTGCGCGCCGATCGCGCCGCGGCGGCCGAGGAATGGTTCGAGAGCCATGCCGGCGAGTGGGACGCGATCCGCTCGCTCCATGTCGCCGAGAGCGAGGTCGAGGCGGCGATGGCCGCGGCGTTGGGCGAGCTTCCGATCGAGCGGCTGATCGATATCGGCACGGGTACCGGCCGGATGCTCGAGCTGTTCGCACCGCGGGCGAAGAGCGCGCTCGGCATCGATCGCAGCTCGGAGATGCTCCGGCTGGCGCGTGCCAAGCTGTCGGGGCAGGGCCTCGCCAATGCCGAGCTGCGCCAGGCCGACCTCTATGCGCTGCCGATGGCGGACGACGAGGCGGACGCCGCGATCCTGCATCACGTCCTCCACTTCGCGCAGCAGCCCGGCGCGGCGATCCGCGAGGCGGCACGCGTGCTGGGCGATGGCGGGCGGCTGCTGATCGCAGACTTCGCGCCGCACGACCGCGAGGAACTGCGCCAGCGCGAGGGGCATGTGCGGCTGGGCTTCTCGGACGAGCAGATGCTCGGCTGGTTCGACGCGGCCGACCTCGCGCCGGTCATGACCGAGACGCTGGAGGGCGGCGAGCTCACGGTGAAATTGTGGCTGGCGCGGAAAGCGGGCCAGCCGCTTGGGAAAGTGAAAGCAGCATGAGTGTGAGTTTGGACCCGGGTGCGCCGCTGTTTGCGGACGTGGCGGGCGATATCGACGTCAGTTTCGAATTCTTCCCGCCCAAGACGGAGAGGATGGAGGAGACGCTGTGGGAGTCGATCCAGACGCTCTCGCCGCTGGGGCCGCGTTTCGTCAGCGTCACCTATGGCGCGGGCGGATCGACGCGCGAGCGCACGCACAACACCGTCGCCCGCATCGCGCGCGAGACGCCTATCGCGGCGGCGGCGCACCTCACCTGCGTCGAGGCGACGCGCGAGGAGATCGATGCGGTCGCCGAGGAATATTGGGCGGCCGGCGTGCGCCATATCGTCGCGCTGCGCGGCGATCCGCCGACGGCGGGGACCAAGTTCGTGTCGCCGCAGGGCGGGTACGAGAACGCTGCGGACCTCGTCGCGGGGCTGCGCAGGCTGCACCCGTTCGAGATCTCGGTCGCGGCCTATCCCGAATGCCATCCGGACTCGCCCGACGCGCTGCACGACCTCGATAACTTGAAGCGCAAGATCGATGCCGGCGCCAACCGCGCGATCACGCAGTTCTTCTTCGAGCCCGATACCTTCCTGCGCTTCCGCGACGATGCGGCGGCGGCGGGGATCGACGCCGAGATCGTGCCGGGGATCATGCCGGTGATGAACTATGCCAGCGTGGTGCGGATGTCGGCGATGTGCGGCACCGCGGTCCCTGCATGGATGGCGCGACTGTTCGAGGGGCTCGACGAGCATCCGGCGGCGCGGCAGCTGGTTGCGGCGACGCTGGCGGCGGAATTGTGCCGCAAGCTTTACGCCGGCGGGGTGCGGCAGTTCCATTTCTACACGCTCAACCGCGCGGAGCTGAGCTACGCGATCTGCCATTTGCTGGGCGTGCGGCCCAAGGACCAGAGCGGGGAGAAGGCGGCATGACCGCGCGCGAGAAACTGCTGGCGGAAGCCGCCAAGCGCATCCTGATCACCGACGGCGCGTTCGGCACCGAGATCCAGAACTGGAAGCTCGACGAGACGGCCTATGCCGGCGACCTGGGCCTGAGCCACGACCAGAAGGGCAACAACGACATCCTCGCGCTGACCATGCCCGAGGTGCCGGCGAGCATCCACCGCGCCTATTTCGAGGCGGGGGCGGACATTGCCGAGACCAACACCTTCTCGGCCAACCGCATCAGCCAGGCCGACTATGGCGCCGAGCATCTGGTGCACGCGATCAACTATGAGAGCGCCAAGCTGGCGCGGTCGATCGCCGACGAGTTCGAGGCGAAGGATGGCCGGCCGAGGTTCGTGGCGGGGGCGCTGGGCCCGACCAACAAGACGCTGTCGCTGTCGCCAGACGTCAACGATCCCGGCTATCGCGAGATCGACTTCGATCATTTGAAGGACGTCTATCGCGAGCAGATCGACGCGCTGGTCGAGGGCGGGATCGACTTCGTGCTGATCGAGACGGTGTTCGACACGCTCAACGCCAAGGCCGGGATCATGGCCGCGATCGAGGCGGGCGAGGCGCTGGGCCGCGACCTGCCGATCATGCTGTCGATGACGCTGACCGACCTGTCGGGGCGCAACCTTTCGGGCCACACGGTCGAGGCCTTCTGGCACGCGGTGCGGCATGCGAAGCCGGTGACGATCGGGCTCAACTGCTCGTTCGGCGCCGAGCAGCTGCGGCCGCATGTGAAGACGCTGAGCGGCCTCTGCGACACGCTGATCATGGTCTATCCGAACGCCGGCCTGCCCAACGAGCTCGGTGCCTATGACGAGGCCCCGGCGACGACCGCGGGGCTGGTCGGCGAGTGGGCGGAGCAGGGGCAGGTCAATGTGCTCGGCGGGTGCTGCGGTTCGACGCCGGAGCATATCCGCGCGATCGCCGAGGCGGTGAAAGGCTTGCCGCCGCGCGCGATCCCGACGCCGGAGGTGCGCACGCGGCTGGCCGGCCTCGAGCCGTTCACGATGGCGGCGTGACCTGAAATTCCTCCCCTGGAAGGGGAGGGGGACCGGCGAAGCCGGTGGAGGGGTAGCTCTCCACAAGCAGGCCGGCCCGTTTGTGGCAACTACCCCTCCACCAGCCTGCGGCTGGTCCCCCTCCCCCTCCGGGGGGGGAATTAGAGAGACAAGATGACCTCGACCACCACCTCCACCGCATTCGTCAATATCGGCGAACGGACCAACGTCACCGGATCGGCGCGCTTCAAGAAGCTGATCATGGCCGGCGACTATGCCGCCGCGGTCGAGGTCGCGCTGCAGCAGGTCGAAGCCGGCGCGCAGGTGCTCGACGTCAACATGGACGAGGGCCTGCTCGACGCGCACGAGGCGATGACGACCTTCCTCAAGCTGATCCAGGCCGAGCCCGACATCGCGCGGATCCCGGTGATGGTCGACAGCTCGAAGTGGGACGTGATCGAGGCGGGGCTGAAATGCGTCTCCGGCAAGCCGATCGTCAATTCGATCAGCATGAAGGAAGGCGTCGACCAGTTCCTCGAGCATGCGCGCAAGTGCATGGCCTATGGCGCCGCGGTGGTGGTGATGGCGTTCGACGAGGTCGGCCAGGCGGATACGAAGGACCGCAAGGTCGAGATCTGCGAGCGCGCCTACAAGCTGCTCGTCGAGATCGGCTTCCCGCCCGAGGACATCATCTTCGACCCCAATGTGTTCGCCGTGGCGACGGGGATCGAGGAGCACAACAACTACGGCGTCGACTTCATCGAGGCGTGCCGCGAGATCAAGGCGCGCTGTCCGCATGTCCATATCTCGGGCGGCCTGTCGAACCTCAGCTTCTCGTTCCGCGGCAACGAGCCGGTGCGCAAGGCGATGCACTCGGTGTTCCTTTACCACGCGATCCCCGCGGGCATGGACATGGCGATCGTCAACGCGGGCCAGCTCGACGTCTATGACCAGATCGAGCCCGAGTTGCGCACCGCGTGCGAGGATGTGATCCTCAATCGCGACCCCGAGGCGGGCGAGCGGCTGGTGGCGCTGGCCGAGAAGTTCCGCGGCACCGACGCGGTGGCCGAGAAGCAGGCGGCGGAGTGGCGGGGCTGGGCGGTCGAGAAGCGGCTCGAGCACGCGCTGGTCAAGGGCATCGACCAATATGTGGTCGAGGATACCGAGGAATGCCGCCTCAAGGCCGATCGCCCGATCGAGGTGATCGAAGGCCCGCTGATGGACGGGATGAACGTCGTCGGCGACCTGTTCGGGTCGGGCAAGATGTTCCTGCCGCAGGTCGTGAAATCCGCGCGCGTGATGAAGAAGGCGGTGGCGCACCTGCTGCCCTTCATCGAGGCGGCGAAGGAGCCGGGCGCCAAGGGCAAGGGCAAGGTCGTGATGGCGACCGTCAAGGGCGACGTCCACGATATCGGCAAGAACATCGTCGGCGTGGTGTTGCAGTGCAACGGCTTCGAGGTGGTCGACCTCGGCGTCATGGTGCCCTGGTCGAAGATCCTGGAGGCGGCGAACGAGAATGACGCCGACATGATCGGGCTTTCCGGCCTGATCACGCCGAGCCTCGACGAGATGGTGACCGTCGCCGAGGAGATGAAGCGCGCGCAGATGACGATGCCGCTGCTGATCGGCGGGGCGACGACGTCGAAGGTGCATACCGCGCTCAAGATCGCTCCGGCCTATGACGGCCCGGTGGTGCATGTGCTCGATGCGAGCCGCGCGGTGGGCGTGGCGACGACGCTCGTCTCGGACACGATCCGCGACGAATATGTCGCCAAGGTCGCCGACGAATATGAGGCGGTACGCGTGGCGCGCGCCAACAAGGGGCAGAGCGAGCTGGTGCCGATCGCCGTGGCGCGCGACAACGCGTTCGAGGCGGACATGAGCCTGAAGCCCGGCAAGCCGCGCTTGCCCGGCGTGCACAATTTCCCCGACTGGGATTTGAAGGACCTGCGGCAATATATCGACTGGACGCCGTTCTTCCGCGCCTGGGAGCTGGCGGGGGTCTATCCGGCGATCCTCGAGGACAAGGTGGTCGGCGAGAGCGCGACGTCGCTGTTCGCCGACGCGCAGAAGATGCTCGACAAGATCGTCGAGGAGAAGTGGCTGACCGCACGCGGCGTCGCCGGGCTGTGGCCGTGCCGGCGCGAGGGCGACGACATCATCGTCCATGTCGAGGACGAGAAGCACGTCACGCTGCCGATGCTGCGCCAGCAGATCCAGAAGCGCGAGGGGCGGGCGAACATGTGCCTCGCCGACTTCATCGACCGTCAGGGCGACTGGATCGGCGGCTTCGCGGTGTCGATCCATGGCATCGAGCCGCATCTGGCGCGCTTCAAGAATGCGATCGACGACTATAGCGATATCCTGCTGAAGGCGCTGGCCGACCGGCTGGCCGAGGCGTTCGCCGAGCGGCTGCATCACTATGTGCGCACCGCCCTGTGGGGCTATGCCGAGGGCGAGCAGCTGACCAACGAGGCGCTGATCAAGGAAGCGTATCGCGGCATCCGCCCGGCGCCCGGCTATCCCGCGTGCCCCGAGCACAGCCTCAAGCCGATCCTGTTCGATATGCTCGACGCGCACCGCAACACCGGGATCAGCTTGACCGAGAGCTTCGCGATGCTGCCGACCGCGGCGGTCAGCGGCTTCTATTTCGGACATCCGCAGGCCGAGTATTTCGGCGTCGCGCGGATCGGCCGCGACCAGCTCGAGGAATATGCCGGGCGGCGCGGCGTCAGCGTCGAGCAGGCGGAGCGCTGGCTGCGGCCCAATCTGGACTGATCCCGGTTTTCCTCGCCGAGGACCGACTCTTTTCGCCTCCCTTGAACGTCCTGGACATGGACCGAAACAGGAGTGCCGAAATGGAGTTGAAGAATCAGACCGCAGTGGTGACCGGCGGCAGCCGCGGCCTTGGCCTCGGGATTGTCGAGGCGCTGGTCGATCAGGGCGCGAACGTGACCGTGGTCGCGCGCACGAAGCGCGATCTCGAGAAGGTCGCGGAGCGGCTGGGCGTGGCGACGGTCGCGGCGGACGTGACCGATCGAGCGGCCGCGCGGCGAATCCTCGCCGAGACACGGCCGGCGATCCTCGTCCTCAACGCCGGCGCGCCGCCTTCGATGGCCACGCTCGACGCGCATGACTGGGAATCGTTCAGCCACAGCTGGGAGACCGATGTCAAAGCCGGCCTCCATTGGGTCCAGGCCGCGCTGGAGACCCCGCTCGCGCCGGGCAGTCGCGTATTGATGGGATCGAGCGGCGCCGCGGTGGGCGGCTCGCCGATGTCGGGCGGCTATGGGGGCGCCAAGCGGATGCTGTGGATGATGGCCAACTATGCCGACAAGCTCGCCGCCGAACGCGGCCTCGGCATCCGCTTCCAGACGGTGGTGCCGCGCCAGATGATCCCCGGCACGGGCACGGGCGACGCCGCGTCCTCGGCCTATAGCGCGAAGTTCGGCATTCCGGTCGCGGAATATCTCGAGCGCTTCGGGGCGCCGATGCCGCCGCGGCGATATGGCGAACATCTCGTGGCGCTGTTGAGCGACCCCCGTTATGCCGAACAGCGCGCCTTCGGCCTGTCCGGGAGCGAAGGCATTGCGGTGCTGGAGGAAGCGGCGGCTTGAATGCGGCGATGAACCCGTCCGAGGCCGATCCCGCGGCGCGGCGCGCGGAGATCGCGGCGCTGCGGCCCGAGCTTCACCGCTATTGCGCGCGCCTCGCGGGATCGGCGTTCGACGGCGAGGATATCGTGCAGGATGCGATCGCTCGCGCGCTGGCGGCGGTGGATGCGCTGGAGCCGGGCGTGCCGCTGCGGCCGTGGTTGTTCCGCATCGCGCACAACCGCGCGCTCGATCATCTGAGGAGCCAGGCGGTGCGGCGGAGCGAGCCGATCGAGGCGGCGGCGCAGGTGGCGGAGGATCGGGCGCACGACCCCGACGAGGCGCTGGCACGAAAGCAGGCCGCGACCGCCGCCTTCTCGCGCTTTGCCGAACTGCCGATCCTGCAGCGCAGCGTGGTGATCCTCAAGGACGTGCTCGATCATTCGCTGCAGGATATCGCAGGCCTGCTCGATCTCAGTATCGATTCGGTCAAGGGCGCACTGCACCGCGGGCGGACACGGTTGCGGCAGCTCGGCGCCAAGCCCGAACCCGGCCCCGCGCGACCGCCGACGGCTGATGCGATCCGCTTCTCGGCACTCTTCAACGCGCGCGACTGGGACGCGCTGCGCACGCTGCTGGCGGAAGACGTCCATCTTACCCAGACGACGCTCGCCGATCGCAGGGGGCGCCGCGAAGTCGGTATTTTCTTCACGACCTATGCCACCATCGCCGATTTCCATCTGAAACCCGCGCGGCTCGACGGCAGCGGCGAGGAGGTGATCGCGGTGTTTGGGAACCACGCCGACGAGGCGCCGGCCTACCTCATGCAGGTGCAATGGCGTGACGGCCGGATCGCGCGCATCCGCGACTTTCGTTACGCGCCCTATATCCTCGACAATGCCCGGCTGGTGTTTCCCCGACCATGATCCATGACGATGTGCTGCAGACCGCGCGGCTGCAGGTCCGCCCGTTCGAGCCCGACGACGCCGCGGCGCTGGTCGCGCTGTTCGCCGACCCGCTGGTGGCGCGCTGGGTCGACGCCGGCGAGCCGCTGCCGCGCGCGGAAGCGGAGCTGTGGATCGAGCGGTCGCGCGAGAACCTCGCCCGGTACGGCTATGGCACGGGCGCGGTGGTCGAGCGGGCCAGCGGCGAGATGATCGGCTGGGCCGGCTTCGCGCGCCCGGAGGACGGGCCGGAGCAGATCATCTACGGCCTCGCGCGAGCACATTGGCGCCGGGGATATGGCCGCGAGCTCGTCGCGGCGCTGGCCGCCTATGCCCGCGATGCGCTTGGCAGGGATCGCGTCGTGGCGACGGTGCACCCCGCCAACACGGTGTCGGCACATATTCTGGCCGGTGCCGGCTTTCGGCGCGGGGACGACCTCGCCGAGGATCCGGAATCGCACTGCTATGTCCTGCACCTGACGCGCAGCTGATTGCATCTCCCGCTTGCGTTGATAACGTTGACATGGGGCGGGCCAACGAGTCCGGCTGCTTCAAGGGGAGGCGAACGTGGCGCCAGCGGAGCTCAGCATCCATTTCTTCGCGCAGCTCGCGATCATCATCGCGGCGGCGCGCGTGGTCGGCTGGATGGCGCGGAAATGGCTGGGGCAGCCGCAGGTGGTGGGCGAGATGATCGCCGGCGTGGTGCTCGGGCCGTCGCTGTTCGGGCTGATCTTCCCCGAGATCCAGCAGGTGCTGTTCCCCAAGGACAGCCGCACCCTGCTCTACGTGCTCGCCCAGCTCGGCGTCGGGCTCTACATGTTCCTGGTCGGGCTGCAGTTCCGCAGCGACGAGTTCCGCGCCAACGTCAAGAGCGCGGCCTCGGTCTCGATCGCGGGGATGGCGGCGCCGTTCATGATCGCCGTGCTGATCGCGCCGCTGCTGCTCGCCAATGGCGGGCTGTTCACGCCGGGGGTCGGCCAGTTCCAGGCGACGCTGTTCATGGGCGCGGCGATCGCGATCACCGCCTTCCCGATGCTCGCGCGGATCATCCACGAGCGTGGGTTGAGCGGGACGCGGCTGGGCACGCTGTCGCTGTCGGCCGGCGCGATCGACGATGCCGCGGCGTGGACGGTGCTGGCGATCGTGCTCGCCAGCCTCGGCGCCGGGCCGGTGGTGGCGATCAAGGCGATCGTCGGCGGCGGGCTGCTCGCGCTGTTCATCCTGTTCGCGGGGCCGCGGCTGCTGGCGCCGCTCGGGCGTGTCGCGGCGCGCGAGGGCAAGGTCTCGCAATCGCTGCTCGGGCTGACGCTGATCCTGTTCGCGAGCGCCGCGCTGGGGATGGACTGGGCCGGGCTGCATGCCGTGTTCGGCGGCTTCCTGCTCGGCACGGTGATGCCGCGCGGGGTGTTCGCGAGCGAAGTGCGGCGCATGCTGGAGCCGGTGACGGTGGTGCTGCTGCTGCCGATCTTCTTCACCTTCTCGGGCCTCAACACGCAGATGTCGCTGCTCGCCGACCCGGCGATGTTCCTGATCGCGGGCGGCATCCTGGTGGCGTCGATCGCCGCCAAGGGCGTCGCCTGCTGGGGCGCGGCGCGGCTGACCGGGCAGGACAACCCGACCGCGATGGCGATCGGCGCGCTGATGAACGCGCGCGGGCTGATGGAGCTGATCATCATCAACATCGGGCTGCAGCGCGGGATCATCACGCCGGCGCTGTTCTCGATCCTGGTGCTGATGGCGATCGTGACCACGCTGATGGCCTCGCCGCTGTTCGAGCTGGTCTATGGCCGCAAGGCGCGCGCGGAGGGTTCGCTCGGCGAGCTGGGCGCGGAGCAGGGGGAAGAGGTTCAATCCGGATCGAACACGCCCGTGTCCACGCGGCATCAATCCGCCTAGTTTAACCAAATAGGTTCCACGTGGAACTCTGCGGAAGCCGCGGAAATGCGTGCTTTCGAGCGGTTATGGGAGAGCGTCGGCGAGGCAGATTGCGAGGGGGAAAGTAGAACATGTCGCACAACATGTTGGCTTTTCCCGCATCGGCAGGTTCCGTTCGTGTGGTGACGAACGGGGAAGCTGGCGAATCGTGCGAGCGCCGGTCAGCGCGGGGCGGTGATGCTCGCCGCCACCGCCTCGGCGACCTTGATCCCGTCGATCGCGGCGGAGAGGATGCCGCCGGCATAGCCCGCGCCCTCGCCGGCGGGGAACAGCCGTTCGACGTTGAGGCTCTGGAAATCCTTGCCGCGGGTGATGCGCACGGGGGAGGAGGTGCGCGTCTCGACTCCGGTCATCACCGCATCGGGATGGTCGTAGCGCGCGATCTGGCGGCCGAAGACCGGGAGGGCCTCGCGGATCGCGTCGATCGCGAAGGCGGGAAGACAGCGGGAGAGATCTGTCATCGTCACCCCGGGCTTGTAGCTCGGCGTGACCTCGCCGAGCTGCGTCGAGGGCCGACCAGCGAG